>CAVBPJ010000074.1:0-12601 GCA_963597265.1 Evtepia sp.
ATATTTATAATGCTGTTGCACATGTGTATGATTCTGATGGTAAAACGCTAAAATATTATGTGGCATATAACGGGAAAATAACAGCAGGAATCAATTTTAATGATATTAAAATTGATATATCCGATAATCCAAAGGAAATTATTATAACAGTGCCAGATGTAACTGTTCAAGACACTGTGGTTGATGCAGGTACACTGGAGTATATTTATACAAAGAATAAATATAAAAACGAAAATAATTTTCAGGAAGCATATTCCGTATGTCAATCTGAGTTAGATGAAAAAGCATCAACTGAACCAAAACTTCTGAATATGGCAAAGGAAAATGCTAAACAGGTTATTGAAGCATTGGTGGAACCATGGGTAGAACAGATTGATTCAGAATATACTGTTACGATAAGATAAGTGGAGGAAAATATGAAGAAAGGAAATTTGATTTTATTTATTTTAATAATGTTAATCTCTTTGTTATGCGGTTGTGGAGACGAGGCAAATACGAGCAATGTTTCAACAGATGTATCTCAGGAAGATGTTGAAGTAAAGAAGCCAGATTTGTTACAGATAAGATCTATCTGTAAACTTGCCACATTAGAATGTTATTATCATAATGTAGCAAAATCGAAGAAAAGTGCTGGAACGGGAATATCACATTTAGGAGAGTCAGACAGGAGTTTCTGGGTTGAATATGATGGAACTGTAAAAATAGGTGTTGATATGTCAAGGGGAAGTATGGATGTAGATGGAACTAATATTACTATTTATATGCCAGAAGCGGAGATATTAAGCATAAAGCTAGATTCAGAATCAGTTAGCAATACAGTTAAAGAATCAGATTCGTGGAATAGTAATCCAATTGAGGGAAAAGATGTTACTAATGCTGTGAATAATGCACAGAAAGATATTAGGGAAGAAATAGAGAATGATCCAAGTCTTTTTGCAAATGCCCAAGACAGAGCAAAGAAATTGATAGAAAATTATATTAATAAATTAGGAGAGACAACTGGAACAGTATTTACAATTGAATGGGAGACAGTTCATAATTCAACTGACTAATGTTTGGTTGAATATATGATAAGTAAGAAGAAGCAACAATCTGCAAGTAGGACAGATTGTTGCTTTTTTCATGCCTTAACATACATCATCATAATTATTTTTCGCGAAATTTACATGGCCTTTTATGAAAATAAATTTTTTTTGTAAAAACCATTTGACTGCTCCGTTGGAGCAGTCATAGGTTAAAGGAGGGCCTATGAGGAATGATTTAATGACACTTAAAGAAGTATGCAAGGAAACAGGAGTGACGAGAAAGATTGTGCAGACATATGAAAACTATGCCTTGGTTAAAGCAACTACAAAGAATAAGTATGGTTACCTGCTATATGATGATGCTGCAGTAAAAAAGATTAAAAAGATAAGATTGTATCAGAGGTTTGGATACAGATTATCAGAGATTGCAAAGCTTGAATACATGACAGTAGATCAAATTGGATAATTCACAAATCCCACATAATATGCTATCATGATGAAAATTTACAAAAGTGAGGTTTATTTATGTGGGAGAAATTTAAGGCTTTTCTGAAACGTAAAGATATTGAAGTTTCAGTGAAAAGGTATGGTATTGATGCGCTGGGTGCGATGGCGCAGGGATTGTTCTGTTCGCTGCTTATAGGAACAATTCTTAATACACTGGGAACACAGTTACATATTGGTTTTCTTACTAACACTGTGGCGACAGTAAGTGGTGTGAATTATACAGTTGGAGGGCTTGCATCAGCAATGAGCGGACCGGCAATGGCGGTTGCAATTGGTTATGCGCTGAAATGCCCTCCACTTGTGCTGTTTTCGCTTATAACAGTTGGATTCGCGTCTAATGCACTTGGCGGTGCAGGTGGTCCACTTGCAGTATATTTTGTTGCAATCATTGCAGCAGAAGCAGGTAAAATGATTTCTAAGGAAACTAAGATTGACATACTTGTTACACCACTTGTTACTATAGGTGTTGGGACAGGCATTGCAGCTCTTATCGCTCCGGCGTTAGGAAAAGCAGCAATGAAGATTGGTGAGCTTATTATGCTTGCAACTAACCTCCAGCCATTCCTTATGGGAATTGTTGTATCAGTTCTTGTGGGAATTGCTCTTACACTTCCTATATCATCAGCAGCTATATGCGCTGCATTTGGACTTACAGGACTTGCAGGTGGAGCAGCAGTTGCGGGTTGTTGCGCACAGATGATTGGCTTTGCGGTTATGTCTTTCAAGGAGAACCGCTGGGGCGGACTTGTTTCCCAGGGGATTGGTACATCAATGCTTCAGATGGGAAATATTATAAAGAATCCGCGTATATGGATTGCACCTATAGTTACATCTGCAATTACAGGTCCTATGGCAACATGTCTGTTCAAGCTGCAGATGAATGGTACTCCGGTATCATCTGGTATGGGAACATGCGGATTTGTTGGACAGATTGGTGTATATTCCGGCTGGGTAAATGATATTGCTAATGGAACTAAGGCAGCAATTACAGGATTTGACTGGGCTGGAATGATACTTATATCATTCGTTCTGCCAGCAGTGCTCTGTCCGCTTATTAATATGCTTCTTAAGAAGATTGGCTGGGTTAAAGATGGAGATATGAAGCTTTCATAATTGAACGAAAAGAGAGGCAGTATGGAGTTTCCGGTTAAAGAATACATGTATAATAACAGAATATATAATCTCAGTGCAGAAGCTGTGGGAGTGGTCAGTGGAGAGAAGCATTTTCCGGTGTTTGAGGGCAATCAGATATTCAAACCGCTTTCCAAGTCAAAGCCATTCACAACGCCAATGTATGCATATGCAGAAGTGTTCTGGTCACAGGTGATTAATAGATATTTTATGGCTGCGCCTGTTTATCAGCTGGCGTTCTGCAGAGGATATGAGGCGGAACAGCCAAAGTATTATGATTATGGAACTACAGTACCGGTTATATATGACGAAGGGCAGAAACTTAAGAATCTGCTTGAATTTTTCAGAAGTAATCCTGATAAAAATGTGGATATAGATAATTATATTAATTATTGCATGATGTTTTATGATTATACTGATATTTTTATGTCCGATTTTTTCAAAGAGCATGAGAGCATTGCATGTGATCTTGCAAGACATGTTCTGGTATCAGTATTGAAGGGTGACCAGAATTACCATTATGAAAATGTGGCATTCATATGTGATGAAGATGACAGGATAATCAGACTTGCACCTATGATAGACCATGAGTTTTCAACATATTTTATGTTTCCTGATAATCTGAAAGAACATTTTTACTGGCTTAATGAGCTTGAAAAATCAATATCAGGAGAAAATGTGCCAGAAGAAGATTATGATAAGTACAAGAATCAGGAAGAGAAACAGCTTGCTATTAAGAGTGCAACTGCGCTTAATAAGAATCTTGTGTATATAAAAGAGTATTTCCCAGAAGTGGTAAATGAATTTGTGGGAAATATGAAGAGTTTAAAGGCTGATTTAGAGAGTAAGCCGGAAAGCTTTTACATTAATGAAAACAGTGCATATCCCAAAGTTGCTAATTCTTTTATGTATATTGTTGGAAAAGCCAGATTCAAGGATAAAGATGAGAATAAGGCTAAAGAGTACGAAAAGATATATTGTGATATGGATGAACGGATTGATTTCGAATTTATAAGTAAGCTGATTGTTGCAGAGATAAAAAAGAATATTGATTTAATAGCAGAAGTGTTATCGTAATAGAAATTAAAAAAATTCAATTACAAATTGAATAGAAAATCCGTGATTAACAGGTTGACATCGGGCAGCTTTTGAAATATACTTTTAATCAAAGCGTTGACGAGAAGAGTACTATGTTACGGTTCTACAGAGAGAGGCATATATGGTGGAAGTGCCTTAGAATACGGATATGGGAAAACCACCTCTGAGCGGCCCCAATACGGCACGGTGATTCCGTTATAATCGTAATGAGATGTTCTCCTACATGAGAGAATAATAAGGGTGGAACCGCGGATTGAATATTCGCCCCTTATACAGCAAGCTGGAAAGCCACTGTATAAGGGGCTTTTTTTGCGCGAGTAACGAAATATTAACACAAAAGGAGATTTATCATGGTTAATTTTAAGGAAGATGAAAGACTGAATACTCTTAATCATTCATGTGCACATGTTATGGCACAGGCAGTTAAGCATTTATATCCACATGCCAAGTTCTGGGTTGGACCAGTAGTTAAAGAGGGATTCTATTATGATATAGACCTTGGAGATAATGTAATCAATGACGAAGCTATCGAGGCTATCGAGAAAGAGATGAAGAAGATCTGCAAGGAAGGTAAGAAGATATACAGAAGAGAAGTTTCTAAGGCAGAAGCTCTTGAGATGTTCAAGGATGATATGTATAAGCTTGACCTTATAAGCGGTCTTGAAGATGGCAATATCACAGTTTATGATCAGGGTGATTTCACAGATCTTTGCCGTGGACCTCATGTTGATAATACTAAGCTTTGTAAGAACTTTAAGCTTGTTAAATATTCTGGTGTATACTGGAAGGGCGATGCTAACAATCATGTAATGCAGAGAATCTACGGTGTATGTTTCCCAACTCCAGAAGAACTTGATGAGCATCTTAAGCTCCTTGAGGAAGCTAAAGAGCGTGACCATAGAAAGATTGGCAAGGAAATGGAACTTTTCATGTCAGATGACTTAATTGGTCGTGGACTTCCAATGTTCTTACCAAAGGGATATACAGTATGGCAGGAACTTGAGAATTACATTAAGGACAAGGAAAGAAAGCTTGGATACCTTCATGTAATGACACCATGTGTTGGTACAGTTAATCTTTACAAGACATCAGGACACTGGGATCACTACAAGGAAAACATGTTCCCAGCTATGGAAGTTGAAGGCGAATCATTTGTATTAAGACCAATGAACTGCCCTCACCACATGATGATATATGCTAACAAAATGCATTCTTACAAGGATCTTCCTATAAGAATCGGTGAGATTGCACATGACTTCAGATTCGAGGCAAGTGGAACATTAAAGGGTATTGAAAGAGGAAGACATTTCTGTCAGAATGATGCCCATCTTTTCGTAACACCAGAGCAGATTGAATCAGAATTCGCTAAGGTTGTTGACCTTATATTCGAGACATATAAGGACTTCAATATTACAGATTACCGCTGTGTTCTCTCATTAAGAGATCCAGAAGATAAGGTTAAGTATCATGATGACGATGAGATGTGGAACAATGCTGAGAACGCATTAAGAAAGGTTCTTAATGATATCGGAATTGAGTACACAGAAGAAATCGGAGAGGCTGCATTCTACGGTCCTAAGCTCGATGTTAATGTTAAGCCAGCTATCGGTAATGAATATACATTATCAACATGCCAGCTTGATTTCTGCCTCCCAGCTAAGTTCAACTTAACTTATATTGACAAGGATGGACAGAGAAAGACTCCTGTAGTTCTTCACAGAGCTATTCTTGGTTCTCTTGACAGATTCATGGCTTATATACTTGAAGAGACAAAGGGTAACCTTCCATTATGGCTTGCTCCTGTACAGGCTACAATTCTTCCAGTTAAGAATGAAGATGAGGAGTTAAATGCATATGCACATGGTCTCTATGACTATCTTGCAGATAATGGAATCAGAGTTGAGATTGATGAGAGAGCAGAAAAACTTGGTTACAGAGTAAGAGAAGCTCAGGTTAAGAAGATTCCTTACCTTATCGTACTTGGTAAGAATGAAGCAGCTGAAGGAACTGTAAGTTACAGACTTCACGGTGAGCAGAAGTCTACTACAGTATCTAAGGATGAATTTGTTGCAATGCTTAAGGATGAAATCGCTACTAAGAAGATTAATCCAGCAGCAGCTAAATAATTAGAATGACCTGATTAAAAGAAGCGTGACAATATGTAATGTTATTATGCATTGTCGCGCTTCTTGTTTATATTTCAGAAAACAATAGGAAAATAAATGGCTAGATATTACTATAAAAAGAAAAAGAAGAAATTCGTGCCAAAGGATCTTGCCAGTCTTAAGGAACTTAAGATAAAGACTGCCTTAATGGAGAGCATACCGGATGACATAACACAGTTATATCCGGAAGCCAGAGATATAAAGAGACATTTTATATTACATATAGGGGAGACTAATACTGGAAAAACCCATGATGCACTTGAGGATTTTTACAATGCAGATGCAGGAATATACCTTGCACCTTTAAGACTGCTTGCCTTAGAGATTCAGGAGATGAGCCTTGCCAGAGGAATTAACTGTTCTTTAACAACAGGCGAAGAGAAGGATATAAGGGAAGGTGCAAAGCATTTATCATGCACTGTAGAGAAAATGGATATAAGCAGACATTATGATGTCTGTGTAATAGATGAAGCCCAGATGGTATCAGATAAGGACAGGGGCTGGGCGTGGACCGAGGCTATTCTCGGTGTCAATGCGGATGTTATACATATATGCATGTCACCGAATGCAATACATATTGTTAAAATGCTTATAAAAATGTGTGGAGACACATATACAGACGTAAGACATAAAAGAAATTCCAGACTCATAATGGAAGATCATGATTTTACATTTCCGGATGATATAAAAGACGGTGATGCTTTAGTTGCATTTTCAAGAAGAAAAGTGCTTATGCTTGCAACATTACTTAAAAAAGAAGGATATAAGGTAAGTGTTATATATGGTTCACTTCCTTATAGTGTAAGAAAGGCAGAAGTAGCCAGATTCTTAAGTGGTGAGAGTAAGATTGTTGTATGCACTGATGCAATTGGAATGGGAGTGAATCTTCCGATAAGGAGGGTTATATTTACTGAGGCAAGAAAGTTTGACGGCAAATCAAAGAGACCTCTTAATATGAGCGAAGTTAAGCAGATTGCAGGCAGAGCCGGAAGAAAAGGCATGTATAACCAGGGATATGTTAATTCTTTAGAGGACAGGGAACAGATAGGTGAACTTCTTCATGGAAGATATGAACAGATAACAAGCTGTGTTATACAGCCGCCTAGAAAAGTTCTTGATATGCCATACAGTCTGTCAGAGATATTTAAGATATGGTTAAAGACCATTGAGAAGAAATGTTTCTCAGTTGCTGATCTCAAGAACCGTATTAAACTTGCAGAATACATTGAGAAAAAGCATGGTGAGAAGATTAATAAAGATCTTGAATACAGTCTTATTAATATACCATTTGATGAAAACAGCGAACAATTAAAATATCTGTGGCAGGATCTGGTGGATATGACAGCAGATGGTGAACCTGTGAGCAGAATGTGGTATTATGTTGATACAGAATATGATGATATAATGAGCATGAAGCTGGATGATCTGGAGCAGCTATATAAAAAGCTTGATCTGCTTAATTCATATTGTAATGCACTTAATATATCAGAGTATAATGAACGCATAAGAATGTTGAAAGAAGATGTATCAGAACGTATAGTAAATGAGCTTACTAATGGGGAATTCTTTAACAGATGCAAAAGATGCGGAAAGAAGCTGGAATGGAATCACAGATTTGGTATGTGTGAGAAATGTTATGAGATAAACAGATCGGAAAGAATACGCTATAGAAACAGATAATTAATGGAGATGGGTATATGAATATACAGGGACAGATATGTGGCCTTATTATTGTAATGGTTATACTTTTGTTTTTTGTAAAACAGAAGAAAGTGGGGCTGCACACAGAATATATATTTTTTCTTATATTAATGGCAACAATGGTTAGTATAATATTGGATATAACTTCAGTTGCTGCAATTGTATACAAAGATTATATTCCGTCATGGCTTGTGGGAATGATATGCAAGATATATCTGGTGTCACTGCTCATAGTGGCAATGTGCGCATTGGTTTATGTGCTGGCTGATGTATATGTAGAGCATCAGTATTATTATAAAGTAAATGTATATGTAGTTGTGACAGCAGTAATGGCTGTTGTTATTCTTGCACTTCCAATAGGTGTGGTAAAACAGCATGATTATGTATATTCTTATGGAGCAAGTGTTATAGCAACATATATATTTGTTCTGACGATTCTGCTTGATGCCATATATCAGATAATTCGTTATGGACGACATATGAATCAGCAGAGAAGGGCGGCAGCACTTATATGGATTAATTTCTGGATAATATGTGCAATCATACAGGCTGTTAACAATCATATGCTGCTTGTTGGATTTGCATGCTCTATAGGAGTTATGACACTTTTCTGTGTTCTTGAGAATCCGCAGTCAATGATAGACAGGCAGCTGGGATGCTTTAATGCACATGCGTTTATGGAATACATGAAGCAGCGATATGAGCGTAATGATTCTTTTAGCGTGGTGCTACTTTCTTTTGTAGATTACAAGCGTCTTGGCATAGATGAGCATGATATTAAGCATATTCTTAAAGAGGCTGAGAAATATCTTGGCAGATTGAAGAAAGTTAAAGTCTATAAGAATGTAGATCAGGAACTTATTGTTACATTTAAGAACAGATTATACATGGAGCAGTGCATGCCTAAGATACAGGAACGCATTAAGAAGCCTTGGACAAAAGATCTTGTTATTCCGGTTTCATACAGACCATTAATAGTTGTTATGAAAGACAGTTCTATAGCAGCAAATGCTGATGAGGCATTTGCACTTCTGCAAAGCTATAAGAACGATGAAAGTGCTGCGTTTAACAGTGTATATGTAATTGATGAGAAAGTTGTTTCGGAATGGCGTGACAGAGAAGCTGTTAAAGAAATACTTATTGATGCGATTGATAATGACAGAATTGTTCCATATTTTCAGCCAATATATTCTGTTAAGGAAGGAAGAATTGTTTCTGCGGAAGCACTTGCGAGAATTGTAGATAAGAATGGACAGGTCATAACGCCGGGAGTATTTATTCCTGTGGCTGAAGAGTGTGGATTAATCAATCAGATTGGTGCAATTATATTTGAGAAGACATGTAAGTTTATCAAAGAACAGAAACTTCCTGAACTTGGAGTTGAATATGTTGAGGTTAATCTTTCAGTTCTGCAGTGTGACAGAGTTAACCTGTGCAGGGAATATATTGATATTATGAATAAATATGATATTGACCCTTCATGTATTAATCTGGAGATTACAGAGTCAGGCTCTATCCTTACAAGAAGGATACTGCTTGCTAATATGGATGGCTTAAGAAATCATGGTGTATCATTCTCACTGGATGATTTCGGCAATGGAGAGTCAAACCTCAATTATATAATTGATATGCCGGTGGATATTATTAAGCTTGATATGAATATGACAAGAGCATATTTCAGTAATCCGAAGGCAAAACTTGTCGTAGAGTCAACCCTTTCCATGGTACATGAGATGGGCTTAAAGATGGTTGCTGAAGGAATAGAAAACAGATATATGCTTGAAACATTTGTAAAGCTGGGTATTGATTATATACAGGGATATTATTTTTCAAAGCCGCTTTCGGGTGATGAATTTATAAAGTATATTAACAGCCATAAATAGAGGTGAAATAGTCTACATTTTGCTTTTTTATGCAAACATGAGGATTTCAAACTGACAATATATAGGGGATGTGTTATATTTAATGCACCAAATATATGTTTTTATAAAATGTAGACATTTTTGGAGTAAATTATCATTATTTTGTGATAATACATTTATAAAGTAATAATTATTAGAAGAGGAAAATGCTATGAGTGAAAGTATTAAAGGTAGAATTCATCAGGTAGAAAGCTTTGGTTCAGTTGATGGACCAGGCGTAAGATATATTGTATTCCTTAAGGGATGTCATATGAGATGCAGATACTGCCATAATCCTGAGACATGGAAAGAAGAAGGCGGTACATTAGAGACTGCACAGCAGGTATTTGATAAAGCTTATCGTTACAAGAATTACTGGAAGAATGGCGGCGGAATTACTGTAAGTGGTGGTGAAGCGCTTCTTCAGATGGAGTTCGTAACAGAACTTTTTGAGATTGCCAAGAAGAATGGCGTACACACAACTCTTGATACATCAGGTAATCCTTTTAAGATGGAGCCGGAATACCTTGAGAAATTTGATAAGCTTATGGCTGTTACAGATCTTTTCCTTCTTGATATTAAGGAGATTAATGATGACAAGCATAAGGATCTTACAGGCTGGACTAATAAGAATATTCTTGATCTTGCAAAGTACCTGTCTGACCATAATAAGGATATGTGGATAAGACATGTTCTTGTTCCTGGTGTTACAGATGCACAGGAAGATCTTGAACAGTTAAGAGATTTCGTTGCCAGCTTAAAGACAGTTAAGAGATTTGAGGTACTTCCATATCATACACTTGGTGTATTTAAGTGGGAGGAGCTTGGAGTTCCTTATACACTTTCTGATGTTATGCCACCTACTAAAGAAGAGATTGCAAGAGCCAATGATATATTAAAGACAGCAGAATATACAGGATATCTTGAATAACAGGGTTAATTAAATTAATAGCCTCACAGACGTAATAATATGTCTGTGAGGCTATTTTCTAATTAAAATAAGTCTATTTGCGGCAAGCTCTTAATCCGTCATTAAGACCTTCTATATATGAAAGTGCTTTTTCTTTACCTGCAGAATTAAGTTTTTTATAATATCCGAGAAGTCTTGTTTCGTTATCAGATAATGATTTTACCTGTACAACATTTCTGACATCGGATTTCATCATTATATAGTCCATACTTGCATCTAATATTGCACTCAGTTTCATAAGTGATGTAACGCTTGGAAGATGTCTTCCCTGCTCATATGCACTTATAGTTTCCTGTGCAACCCCCAGCTCAGTACTTAATCTTACTTGTGTTATATGTTTTTCTTCACGTAATTCACGGATTCTGTTACGATACTCCTGCATATTATAGTATTCCTCCATAGTTCATCTGATCGAGATTGGACTATTAGAAAAATAACATTTTATCAGCATAATAATAGTGGTACAAATGGTAAAATATGGCAATTATACAGTTTAAAGCGGTATTAATGGCAAAAAATGTATATGGAAAATCTAATTCCTTTGTGATATGATTTTCTATGACAGCATGACTGTCAAAAGAGTAGATAAACGGGGGAACAATATATGAAGAGACAATGTGTGGCAGCTATTATTGCTGCAATGATTGCAGGATGTCTGTTCACGGGTTGCGGCAGTGCTGCCAGAGATAATGAGGCTTTAAACAAAGATTACATTAATGAGACTCAGGCAACAACTAAAGCAATTGCAGACAAGGAGACATCGGAAAAGGGTACACAGAAAGCAGACAACAGTAATGATAAACAGTCTGAAAGTAATCTGGATGATGCAAATGTATCTGATGCATCAGACAATCAGACAGATGCCGGACAGGCAGATACAAGCACAGATAATGTGCAGGAAGATTCACAGAATGGTGGATATCAGGATGATACCAGTCAGGATGACAGCCATCAGGATAATGATTATTCTGATAATGGTTCTGGTTCAGATTCAGGGGATAACAGCGGATCATCAGATTCAGGAGATAATTCAGATAATTCGTCTTCTGGCGGAAGTGTTAATATCATTGATGATGAGAGCCTTCTTGCAAGTGCAAGGATTAATACGGTTACATACAGTGAATTTGCAAACAGGGTGTTAGAACTTGTTAATATTGAAAGAGCTAATGCTGGTGTTGCTCCACTCGTGCTGGATGAGGCGTTATGTAACGCAGCTAATATGAGAGCAATAGAGATGGACAGAACAGGAGAGTTTAGTCATACAAGACCTAATGGGAATAGCTGCTTTGATGTTTTTGATGTGTGTAATGTTGAATGGCAGCGTACATGTGGTGAGAATATTGCAGCAGGTCAGGCTACTCCAGAAGATGTAGTGGCTTCATGGCTTAATTCATCTGGACACAGGGCTAATATAATAAATTCGGAGTATACCAGAATGGGACTTGGTTATAGCACAGGTGGTGGTGGTGCGTACCGTCATTACTGGGCACAGGAATTTGCAGGATAATATAAATAAATATAAAAAGCGAAAGAGCCATGGCGGTTTATCCGTCATGGCTCTTTCAGAGAAGGAAATTATATGAGAAAAAATTAAGATATTGCTTTCTTAATAGCATTGAATGATTCTTTACTTATATCATGTTCGATACGGCAGGCATCTTCTTCAGCAACCTTAGGATCAACACCAAGTCGTGTGAGCCATGATGTGAGAAGCTGATGACGCTCATAAATCATCTCTGCAATCTCCTTACCTGATTCTGTAAGGTATATGTAACCTTCCTTGGTTACTGTTATATGATTAGATTCTCTTAAGTTCTTCATTGCAATACTAACACTTGATTTCTTGAAGCCTAATTCGTTGGCAACATCAATTGAACGAACAACAGGAAGCTTTTTGCTTAACATTAATATTGACTCAAGATAGTTTTCTGCTGATTCATGAATAGCTGACATAATTATATCCCCCGATTACTGATAACGATATTGATATATAGATTATAGCACGACAGAATATTTATTGCAAACTTGATGAATATAAATTAATCATAAAATTTATCAAAACACTTGGTAAAATGTGGCTGGAAAGGCGTATCAGTGTTGCAA
>CAVBPJ010000075.1:0-12587 GCA_963597265.1 Evtepia sp.
AAAAGAGCGCGAGACGGGGATCGAACCCGCGACCCCCTCCTTGGCAAGGAGGTGCTCCACCACTGAGCCACTCGCGCAAACACATTTAAGATAATAATGGCAAAATGACATTTTGTCAACACTTTTTTGAAAAAATTTATTTTAAAACCAAGTTTCTGAAAAATTAATATATACGAGAGGGTGTCAGGGATTTCTATTTTTTCGATAATATGGTATACTTTGCATGCTGAGTAGCAGAATTAGAAAGAATGGAGATTATTATGAATCCAGCGTCAATTATGAAGCTTATGAGTGCCAAGAACAAGTTTCAGAAGAATCATCCAAAGTTCGTGGCATTTCTTAACAGATGTTTTGCTGGTGGACTGAAGGAAGGAACTATAATTGAGATTACAGTTACCAATCCTGGAGAGGCACCTATAACATCTAATATAAAAGTACAGCAGTCTGATCTGGAACTGCTTGCAGAATTAAAAGAAATGGGTAGATAGTTTGCTTCGCAAAACAATGCGGCAAAAGGAGGCTAAATCCTCTGCTCCTGCAGGGGCAGTCGCATTTTGCTTCGCAAAACAAGGAGGATTGGAATGTTTGGGAATGACAAGTCCAGAAAGAACGGACTTAACGTTATAGTTGTAGGTGGCGGAAAGGTTGGTGCCACTCTTGTAGAGAGACTTAGCAGAGAGAACCATGATGTTACTCTTATTGATAAGAACAGGGTTAAGCTTGATGCCATAACAGGCGCATATGATGTTATGGGAGTTGAGGGCAATGGAGCAAGTTTCGCTGTTCAGAAGGAAGCTGGTATTGATTCAGCTGATCTTCTTATTTCGGTTACTGATTCGGACGAGCTGAATCTTTTATGCTGTACACTTGCAAAGAGAGCCGGCAAATGCGAGGCAATCGCAAGAGTAAGAACTCCTGAGTACAGTCAGGAAGCAGCATTTTTAAGAGACAGACTTGGTCTGGCAATGATTATTAACCCGGAATTCGAGGCGGCAAGTGAGATTGCAAGAGTTCTTTATATGCCTACAGCGCTTGAGATAGGAACATTTGCACACGGACAGGCAGAGATGATTAAGATTAAAGTTCCTGCGGGAAATCAGATGTGTAATCATACTCTTGCTGAGATATCCAAGGCAGCAGCGTCTAAGGTACTTATATGCGCAGTTGAGAGGAATGGAGAGGTATTCATTCCTTCAGGACATTTTGTTATCAAAGCAGATGATAAGATGTCTTTCATTGCGTCAAGAAAGAATGCCAAGGCATTTCTTGCAAGTGTTGGTTTCCAGACACATCAGGTCAAGAGTACTATGATTGTCGGGGGCGGAAGAGTTGCATATTATCTTGCTAAGCAGCTCCTTAACATGGGAATTGATGTCAAGATTATTGAGAATGACAAAGAGCGCGCACTTAAGTTAAGCGAAGAGCTGCCAGGAGCTGTCATTATCAATGGCGATGGTACTGATGAGAGCCTTTTAAGAGAAGAGGGAATTGAGTATGTGGAGAGCTTCGTTCCTCTTACAGGCATTGATGAAGAGAATGTAATGCTTACTCTGTATGCAAGAAAAGTTTCTGAAGCCAAATGTATCACGAAAATTACAAGAATGGGATTTAGCAGCGTTATTGACAGCCTTGACTTAGGAAGTGTGATATACCCAAGATATATAACTTCAGAGGCAATTATTGCTTATGTAAGAGCCAAGAAAGAGTCTATGGGAAGCAATAACATACAGACGTTGTATCATTTGTTTGACCAGAAGGCAGAGGCTATAGAGTTTAATATTGATAAGGAATCAGGAGTTACGGGTAAGCAGCTTATGGAGCTTAAGCTTAAGGATAACCTGCTTATAGCACTTATTAACCGTAATGGTAAGATTATTATTCCAAGTGGTACTGACAGCCTTATGGTTGGAGATACTGTAGTTATTGTAACAACCCATACAGGATTTGATGCGATAACTGATATTCTTGGATAGGAAAGGCTGGGAACATTGATATGAACAGTTCTATAGTAAGATATATTCTTGGACATGTTTTAAAGATAGAAGCAGCACTTATGGTTATTCCTGTGATTGTTGGCATTGTGTACAGGGAAGATGCGACATTTGCATTCTTAATAACAATTGCATTGTGTGCTGTATGCGGAATTCTTATGTCATTTAGGAAGCCTGCCAATACAGTGTTTTATCTGAAGGAAGGCTGTGTAACAACAGCACTCAGCTGGATTCTTATGAGTATATTCGGCTGTCTGCCGTTTTTCATAAGTGGTGAGATTCCATCATTTACAGATGCACTTTTTGAGACAATATCAGGCTTTACAACAACAGGAGCAAGTATTCTTAGTGAGGTTGAAGGTCTGTCACAGAGCATTATGTTCTGGAGATGCTTTACTCACTGGATTGGCGGAATGGGTGTATTAGTATTCCTTCTTGCCGTAATACCGCTTACAGGTGGTTCCAATATTAATCTTATGAAGGCAGAAAGTCCGGGACCATCAGTAGGAAAGCTTGTGCCTAAGATCAGATATACAGCAAGAATTCTGTATATTATATATTTCGGAATGACTGTGATTCAGACAGTGCTTCTTCTTTTTGGAGGAATGACATTCCTTGATGCAGTTAATACAGCGATGGGAACAGCCGGAACAGGTGGATTTGGTATAAGAAATGACAGCTTTACAAGCTTTTCTCCATATATCCAGTGGGTTGTAACTATATTTATGATACTGTTCGGAGTTAATTTCAATGCATATTACCTCATTGTTTTAAGACAGTTTAAGAAGGCTGTTAAGGTGGAAGAGGTGAGATGCTATTTTGGAATTATCCTTGCGGCAACAGCAGTTATATTTGTTAATATATACAGAAGTGTAGGGGCTGTTGAACTTACACTCAGACAGTCAATGTTTCAGGTTGCGTCTATTATAACGACAACCGGATTCTCATCGGTGGACTTTGATATGTGGCCTGCGTTGTCGAAATCTGTGCTGGTTATGCTTATGTTTGTCGGTGCATGTGCCGGAAGTACAGGTGGCGGAATTAAGGTATCAAGGTATATAATAGGAATCAAGACAATATTCAGAGAGATTCAGTCATACATTCATCCTAAGAGTGTTAAGGTAATTAAGACAGAAGGAAAGCCTGTTGACAGCGAAACATGCAGGTCAGTGTGTATATATTTCATAACATTTATTATGATATTCACAGCGTCTTTACTGCTTATCTCAATTGAAGGCAAGGATATTGTGACGAATTTCACCGCAGTAGCGGCAACTATTAATAATATAGGTCCGGGACTTTCAGCAGTCGGACCAACACAGAATTTCGGAAGCTATTCGAATTTCAGCAAATATATCCTTATGTTTGATATGCTTGCCGGACGACTTGAATTATTCCCTATGATAATTCTGTTTACACCTTCAATATGGAAGGACCTTGCAACTAAGAAGATTTCCGAGAGGAAAATGCGTAGAACGAGAAGGGGTTAAATATGAGTAATGTATCTGATTATTTAAAATGGCGTGGAGACCTGGACTTTAGTCAGGCACCATTTAATGATGTGGACAATTTAATACTTGCACAGATTGCATATGTTGATTTTACTGATATTGTACCGGCACCGGGAAGTATCGAGACAATTACACTTGCAGAGGCATCGGACACATTTTTCGATACTCATGATGAGAAGGAGATTAAGAAATGTAAATCTTTCATAGGCAAAGCACCTTATCTTATGAGAGAAGCAGCGGCTACCAAAAGATTTGGTTCGCTCGTGCTTACTAATTATGTTGACTATGTTGATGGCGGTAAAGAAGAGCAGTTTGCAGCGTTCCATGTAAGAATAGATAACAGACTTACATATATTGCGTTCAGAGGAACTGATGATACTCTTGTTGGATGGAAAGAAGATTTTAACATGAGTTTCTTATCGCCGGTTCCATCACAGAAGGATGCGGTCAGATATATTGATACAACTGTGCAGCGTCCTGAAGGAAAGCTTATATTTGGTGGTCATTCCAAGGGCGGTAACCTCGCTGTTTATGCATCTGTATTTGCAAGACCATCAATCAAGAAGAGAATTCTGACAGTTTATAATAACGATGGTCCGGGATTTGACAGTGATTTTGTAAAACATCCTGATTATCTGGCAATTCTTCCAAGAATTAAGAGCATAGTTCCTTATGGCTCTGTTGTTGGTATGCTTCTTAACCATGACGGAGATTATGAAGTTGTAAAGAGCAGCCAGTCAGGACTTATGCAGCATGACTCTATGTCATGGCAGGTTATAGGACCTGAATTCGAGAAAGAGCAGGATTTAAGTCCTAAGAGCAAGAAGCTTAATGCTGCACTTAGCGCATGGATAGACGGGCTTACAAGAGAGCAGAGAGCAGAATTTGTGGATACTCTGTTTATGCTTGTATCTGCAAGCGGGGCTAAGAATCTGTCTGAGATAAGTACTGCAAAGTTCAAGAATATGAATGCTGTTCTGAAATCATTCAGAGAACTGGATAAATCAGAACGTGCAATGATACTTAAGATATTCGCTTCACTTACAGGCGAGATTGGTAAGGCATATAAGAGTAATTAATTATAGATAAGGAGATTGGATATGGGACAGATTATATCAGCGGGAATATTGTTAGTTGTTGTTGTTGCTATATACATCGCAGTTTCATATAAGCATGAAAAGAGTGGTCTTGGTAATGGCTGTGATGGCAATTGCGGCTCATGCGGACTTAGAAGCTGCAAGACAGATAAGAAATAATGCTTTACGGAGGATTGGATGAGCAATACATGTGACAGGCTGAAGCAATGCCGCATTAAGAGAGGATTATCAAGGACAGAAGTGGCAGAAATGCTACACATAAGTCCTGATTATCTCGCCCGTGTTGAAACAGGAACTCAGCCGGTTACATACAGGATTATAGAAAGAATTAGCAGATATACAGACTGGAATTCGGATTATGTCCTGCACGGAATTGACAATATCAATCCTTTTCTGGATACATATCTGATATGCCCGGATAAGAGAAAGAAAGTTTTTATAAGAAATATTCTTTGTCTGTTTGACAGTATGCTTCAATTCGGGTATAAAGATGAAAGAAAAGTGGGATATTACCACCGAATGATACTTGAGATTGTTAATGGTATGGAACTGGATGTACCGGACAATGTACGAATAGGATATACGCTTACGGAATTAAGACGGATTCTTGATATGGACAGGCATATGATGGCACAGGTTGTCGGAATGTCAGAAAGAAGTTTCTGTGCATTAGAGAACGGGTTATCTAAGCCGGATGTCAGAGTGCTGCAGATAATATATACAATGTATGGATTTAATACGAGATATTTTATAAGCCGCAATCCGCTTGAATGTGAAGCTGTGAGCAATATATACAGAGGTTTCGATGAGCCTTTAAGAGATTTTATTATGAGACGCATCAGGGACGATTATGATGAAATAATAATTATGAGAGGCCGGACTTATGGTAGAGATATATAGAACAGACCAACAGGTGTTAAGTACACTGGATGATATTCAGGAAGGCTGCTGGATTAATATGGTTGATCCGACTAACAAAGAACTTGAACAGATAGCAAAGCGCTTCGAAATAGAGCCAGAAGATATAGCATCAGCACTGGATGAGGAAGAGAGTTCGCGTATAAGCCTTGAAGATGGATATACTGTTATTCTTGTGGATATTCCTACACCTGAGGTGAGACATGAAAAGAAGATGTATACAACAATTCCTCTTGGTATAATCCTGAAAAGTGATGCAATAATTACAGTGTGTAAGGTTGATACTCCAATTATTAATTATTTCGTAAGAAATAAGGTAAAGGAATTCAGTACTAAGAAGAAAATGCGTTTTATATATCAGATGCTTTTCCGCTCAGCATTTGTATATCAGGCTAATCTTCGCCTCATTGACAAGAAGAGAATAGAGATAGAAGAACGTGTTGATGGTGATACATCTGATACAGATCTTATTGAGTTACATGAATTAGAGTCAACACTTGTCTACTTTGCAACATCACTTCGTGCTAACAGTATCGTGTTAGAGCGATTAAGAAGATATAAGAGATTAGAACAGTACCCTGAAGATATGGAGCTTCTTGAAGATGTAATGGTCGAGTACCAGCAGGCTATCGAGATGACTACCATATACAGGGATATTATAGATGGTACAAGAGAACTGATGTCATCAGTAATTGATAGTAAGCTGAATAACGTAATGAAGTATCTTACGTCAATCACTATTGTAATGGCTATTCCGACAATAATATCAGGTATATATGGAATGAATGTCGGGGAAGAATGGATGCCATTTGCAAAGACGCCGTTTGGTTTCGAGATAATAAGCGGTATAATGCTTGTTATATGCATAATAGTTCTGTGGGTATTAAGAAAAAAGAAGATGTTATAAAAATGCAGTGCCTGTATGGAAACTGGTGATTACCTGTTCCGTATACAGACACTGCATTGTTTTTCTGGATGATTATTTGTAAATTTCCTGCCAGCGTGATACCATCTCTAAAGCTTCATTCTCAGATGATACCTTTGTAACTATAACCCCATCAAGATAAATTTCGTACACAGGAAACTTCTTAGCCATATTTCCATGATTGACCTCAACTCTGTTATACTTTACGCGTTCCATTAGAAAACCTCCTCATATTTAATAATAGTGCTTTCAAGCTAAAATCAACAATATGTTGTATTATATCACGATAGACAACAAAATGAAATACTATATTTGGTATTGGTACTAAAGTACTATCATAAGTCTGAAAACCCCACATAATACTTGTAAAACCGACACATATATAATATAATTTCAGTATCAAATATTCGTAATAAAACATAATAATAAGACGTAAGGGGTAGACACATGTATGAGGAGAAAGTCACTACAAGTGAGAAATTTGAGATTGATCACAAGATGGACAGAAGGATAGCTTCTGTTGATAAGAATTGTGTTGTAAGTGTTGATAATAAAGCATTTGAGGAGTATTTTGGTGGAATTATTATCGGTTCACTTCTGGAGGTGGTTGTACCAGAGGATAAGGATCGTCTGGCAGATTTTATTGGCAATTATGATGGAACAGCCAAGAGTGGAATGTTCAGGTTCATCAACGGAGAAGGAGCTGTAAGATATAATCATGTGTATCTGTATGAGCGCAGAGGTGTTGGCAATGGTCATATGCGTGATGTTGAGCTGGTGGATGTGGATTCTATTGAAGAAGCTAATAACAGTTTAAGAGATGATGTTGCCAAGCATAAGATTCTGTTAGGTCTGGATAGAGAATATACATTTACATACAACAGAGATAATGGAATATTCAGCATGTACAGGTATGATGTTGATTCAAGAGAAGTTATATACAGGTCGGATATTGATGAATGGAAGCATAGAATGCTTTCTGAAGGGTATATAGATGAGAACGACAAGGAGCTGTTTACGAACTTCATATCAGAGATGCGTTCTTATACACAGACTTTTTCAACAAAGTTTAAGACAAGCATGCGTACATATAACAGGGTGATGGAAACATTACGATTCAAGGGAACTGTTATGAATAAGAGCAATGGAAGCAAGATTGTAATAGGAAGGATAGTTCCAGAGTCAGACAGCCACGGCAATTATAATCAGGTTGCTGATATGATTGAGGAATTACAGTTCGATTCTCTGACTCATGTATATAATAAGAAAACGATTACAGAATATGCTATCAAATGTCTTAAAGAAGAGAAGACTAACAAGGTTACAATTGCAGTTCTTGATGTTGACCATTTTAAGAAGGTTAACGACATCTATGGACATATGTATGGAGACAAGGTTCTGGCAAGAGTTGGAAGAAAGCTCAAGGAAGTTGTTGGAGAAGACGGTGTTGTAGGACGTATCGGTGGAGATGAGTTCGTTATTGTGTTTAATGGCATTAATGATGAACATGCATTAAGAGGCATGTTAAGAGCTATAAGAACACAGATTAAGTGGGAATTCGTGGATGATTTCGAAGATCTTATGATAAGCTGTTCAATCGGAGCAGCATACAGTCCTAATAATGGAACAGAGTATGAAGAACTGTTTAAGAAGGCAGATTATTGTCTTTATGTTGCCAAGGAGAAGGGAAGAGACAGATATGTCTTTTTCAGGGATGACCTTCATAAAGAGTCTTATGAGAAGTCAGTTAATACTAAGGATAAGAACATTAATGACGGACGAGAGATGAAAGAACTCCGTTTCCTTTCTGGAATAATGGAAAAATTTGCTGATAACGGTAAGGCTGCTGTTGTAGAACTTCTGAGTCATATGTATGATACATTTAAACTGGACAGTATTAATCTGTACTGGGGAACGAAGCTTACCCGCATATATTACAAAGGTATCGAACTTAGTGGTTCGATGAATGCGGACTATGTGTATACAGAAGGTTTTAAAGAACTTCTTGGAGGCAATAATCATATAGCTGTAGGTTTTGTTGGAAGACAGACGGATCAGGCTCAGGAATTCGGCACAGCTATGAGGGAAAAGAGAGTATTTTCTACAGTACAGTGTATAGTTGGTTCGGAAAGTAATATGAAAGGTCTGTTTACTATTGACCGCTGTAAAGAGTCAGCACAGTGGGCAGAATATGAGATAGAGATGGCCGTTGTTGCTGCTTCTCTTATCAATATTCTTGCAGAAGCTGATAAGGATGCGAATTAATATATATAGTTTTTTATTACAAGATATTGTGTTTTTAATTGACTTAAGTGCCTATATGTTGTATAATCAAATCTGCTCGGGAAACCGCATGAATACTGCGTTCCCAGCAGATTTTTTTAATTTTACTACTATTTTTTCATGGGGACATGATAGTTTTTTGTGAGGGTTTGAAGTATGAAGATTATTAAAAGAAGCGGGTCAGAAGTAACATTTGATATAAGCAAGATAATGGCTGCTGTATCAAAGGCTAACATGGAAGTAGTCCATAGTGAGAGATTATCAGAGGAACAGATTGAAACTATCTCTAATAATGTTGAGAGCATCTGTAAAGAGATGAATCGTTCATTGAGTGTTGAGGAAATTCAGGATCTTGTAGAGAACCAGATTATGAATCTCAGAGCATTTGCAGTTGCAAGAAAGTATATTACATATCGTTATAAGAGAGCGCTTGTCCGTAAGTCTAATTCAACAGATGAGCAGATATTAAGCCTTCTTGAGTGTAATAATGAGGAAGTAAAGCAGGAGAATTCTAATAAGAATCCTACTGTTAACAGTGTCCAGAGAGATTATATGGCAGGAGAGGTAAGTAAGGATATTACTAAGAGACTTCTTCTTCCAGCAGATATTGTTGATGCACATGAGCAGGGACTTATACATTTCCACGATGCAGATTATTTCGCACAGCATATGCATAACTGCTGTCTTGTTAATCTTGAGGATATGTTACAGAATGGAACTGTAATAAGTGAAACTATGATTGAGAAGCCACACAGCTTTTCTACAGCATGTAATATTGCAACTCAGGCAATTGCTCAGATTGCAAGTTCACAGTATGGTGGACAGAGTATATCACTTGCACATCTTGCTCCATTTGTTCAGGTAAGCCGTGAGAAATTCATTGGTCAGGTAAGGGATGAGTTTGAGAGAACAGGAATAGAAGCATCAGAAGAGAAGATTAAAGAGGTTGCTGAACTTCGTGTAAGAGATGAGATTAAGCGCGGTGTCCAGATGATCCAGTATCAGGTTATCACTCTTATGACAACTAATGGTCAGGCACCATTTGTTACTGTGTTCATGTATCTTGATGAAGTTCCAGAAGGAAGAACAAGAGAGGATCTTGCTCTTGTTACAGAGGAAGTTCTTAAGCAGAGAATGCAGGGCGTTAAGAATGAGAAGGGTGTATGGATTACACCAGCTTTCCCTAAGCTTATATATGTTCTTGAAGAGGACAATATAAGAGAAGGCAGCAAGTATTGGGAACTTACAAAGCTTGCAGCAGAATGTACAGCTAAGAGAATGGTTCCTGATTATATATCTGAAAAGAAGATGAAGGAATTAAAGGTTGATGCCAATGGTGATGGACAGTGCTTCCCATGCATGGGCTGCAGAAGCTTCCTTACACCATATATTGACCCAGAAACAGGAAAGCCAAAGTATTATGGAAGATTCAATCAGGGTGTTGTAACTCTTAACCTTGTTGATGTTGCATGTTCATCAGCAAAGGATATGGACAAATTCTGGAGTATTCTTGATGAGAGACTTGAACTCTGTAAGAGAGCACTTATGTGCAGACATTACAGACTTAAAGGAACACCTTCAGATGTTGCTCCAATTCTCTGGCAGAATGGTGCGCTTGCAAGACTTAAGAAGGGTGAAACAATTGATAAGCTTCTCTATGGAGGATATTCAACTATTTCTCTTGGCTATGCAGGTTTATGCGAGTGTACATACTACATGAAGGGTGTAACACATACTAAGTCAGAAGGCACAGAGTTTGCCCTTAAGGTAATGAAACATCTTAATGAAACATGTAAGAGATGGGCAGCAGAAACTAATATTGATTTCTCACTTTATGGAACACCACTTGAGTCAACAACTTATAAATTCGCTAAATGCTTACAGAAGAGATTCGGTAAGATTGCAGGTGTAACAGATAAGAATTATATAACTAACAGCTATCATGTTCATGTAACTGAGAATATCAATGCATTTGATAAGCTGAAATTCGAATCACAGTTCCAGGAGTTATCACCAGGTGGAGCTATCAGCTATGTTGAAGTTCCAGATATGCAGAATAATATTCCTGCAGTACTTAAGGTTATGCAGTACATTTATGATAATATTATGTATGCAGAGCTTAATACTAAGAGTGATTACTGTCAGGAATGTGGCTACACAGGACAGATTCAGATTATCACTGATGATGACGGAAAGCTTATATGGGAATGCCCTAACTGCGGTAACCGCAATCAGGATAAGATGAATGTTGCCAGACGTACATGTGGATACATCGGAACACAGTTCTGGAATCAGGGAAGAACTCAGGAGATTAAGGAAAGAGTGCTTCATCTGTAGAATTTAATAAAAATATAATGGCAGGACATAGGATTAATTCCATGTCCTGCCATTGTTGTATATATTGGAAAAGTGATATGTTAGTATTCTGCAAAATATTCGTGCTCGCGCATGCCATAAACCGCTGCAAACAGAATTGAAAGCACAATCGCAAGTGACACAAACACAACTACAAATCCTATATCCTTGATTGTCATAATCAGGGACAGGATTGTCCAGATACTGGTGTATATGAGCTTGACAATCAGGTTGCGTCTGATGTGCTTTGGGTTGCGGGTTTTCTTATATAGTGCCATACCAATATAAGCAAATATTGTAATTATTATAAGTGGCAGTGCAAATATTGCAGTATATATTGCAATTACATATAGGACTATTGATGCTGTGAATGAAATACCTCCATAAAATATACCGCCGATTGCTCTGTACCCAGCTGTGACGTCATCTGCTGAGTAATTACCGTTAATAAGAGTATGCTTGCTAATATTATTCATAATACCACCTGCGTAAACAATAGATAGTATGAATATCAAAATTAGAAGAACACTAATAACAGTGTACATAATAGTGAATACTTTATCAGTTCCCTTTGCAAATTTCATAATCTAGTCCCCTCGTATAATATTGATAGCAAAACTATATCATATTTATTAGCTACAAACAAGAAATATATTTTTTATTAAGTCATCTATACAATTAGCATTAATTGGTGTGACAGATGTTTCAAATGTGGCTATGAAATTCTTGCCTAGAATATAACCTGAATTTGCATAGTCATTAATCTTTTTGATGGCATTGCAGGCATATTCCGAATTATCCATGATACCGAAGTGTTCCCATATATATTCCTGTCTTGTATTAACATTAAGGCATGTAAAATCAGGATGGGTAATGATTCTAGACTGAAGCTGTAAAGGACATTCATATCGATAAGGAACATTATAACGGTAAAGTTTGTTAGCAATGATTATTTCTGATTTGGATCTTACGCGTTCTCCATTATCAGTATAATATTCAGCATAGTCGGGAGTGAAACCAAGAGAAGAGTATTCCATAGATTTCCAATCAGCAACAAAATCTTCATCAGATACATAAACAGGAGTAACCATCTGCCTACGGCTGTTATTAAGAGAATCATAAATACGCTGGATTGTATCGGGTCTGTATTGGTCAAGTATTCTTTGAAGAATGTCCAACTCTTTTATCAGATAAGTCTCTACTTTCAAATCATAGTCTTTTTGTGCAAGTTTAATTGCCAGATTATAATCATTCTTCTTGATGTATCTACCCTTAGTGTCACCTGCTATAACTTTATGATAATATTGACAGCCATGTGCTTTTTGTGCAGTTCTTAAAGAACCATTAGGAGCATGGGAAATTCTGTTTTGTACATTGCTAAGAATAGATGATAATTCTTTATGTCGTTTCATAACAGACTCTTTAATTGTATCAGGTGTCAGTGTACTGATGTGTTCTACATTATGATTGTCTTTCATCAAAACCTCCTCATATAAATCAATTACAA
>CAVBPJ010000076.1:0-12576 GCA_963597265.1 Evtepia sp.
GAGGGATTTGAACCCTCGCGCCGGTTGCCCGACCTACACCCTTAGCAGGGGCGCCTCTTCAGCCTCTTGAGTACTACTCCAGATTCCATGAATGCGAGCCCTAAACCATATATGTTTAACTCATAATATGAAATTCTGCGTCAAACGCATTTATTATTCTAACAAAGCCCCCTGATATTGTCAAGGGGCTTTTTATTTTTACTGAATATTATTTATTCCTTTTTCTTCTTATACACAACTACTGTTGTTGCCATCGTTGTAGCAACCGATATCAATAACATTATATAGTATATTGTATTGCTTCTGTCGCCTGTTTTAACAGAAGTCTTTGCGACCACCTTATCTTCATTAGCTGCTATTTCAGGAGCCTTTGTCTGGTCAGGTGTCTGTAACTCACTTGGTGTGATATTCTCTGACGGCGTTTCTATTTGTGTTGGTGTTTCTTTTTGTGTTGGTGTTTCTTTTTGTGTTGGTGTTTCTTTCTCTGTCGGTGTCTCTTTTTCTGTTGGAGTCTGTTCTTCTGTCGGTGTTTCCTTTTCTGTTGGAGTCTCCGGCTGCTTTGGATTTACGTTGATTGTTACTGTTGCTGATTTCGTATATTCTTCACCATCAACAGTAAGAACTACTTTATATACAAATGTGTCTTTTCCTGTGAATCCTTTGTCTGGAATATATTCAAATGTTCCGTCTTCATTAAACTTTATTGTTCCATTCTTTACATTTTCTTCTAATACAGTCTTTAATGAAAGTTTTTTCTGTGGATTATTGACTATTTCATTGTTATCATTAGCAAGAACTGTACCTGCATCAAGAACTTCATCCTGATTAACAGTGTACTCGTCATCTACAGCATCTGGCAGAATTACTGCTGCCGGTGTTTCTTCAAACTTCTGTGTGTAGGTAAGTCCATTAATTGTTCCATCAAACTGGCAACCATCATTAGTATATGAATATCCTGTATATCCATCTTTTGCTTTTATCTTAACCGAAACGGTCTGCTCTGTTGCTGATATCTTCTCAGGATATTTTACTGTAAATGTTCCATCTTTGTTAACTACCACATTTTCCTGACCAGGAACAAGTTCGAAATGTTTATCCAATGTGTCAGTTACCGATGAACTTTCAAATGGCAGACCTGTCATCTCCGTCATTATCTGCTTAAATCTGCTGTTTAACTGTTCTGCATTAGCAGCTGTATAGAATTCTTTAGCATACCCGTTATCTGAAAATGTAAAATACGTTTTATCTTCGGATTGCTCATAGCTTAATGACTGGTTACCTAATGATACTTTGACAAGATCAGTTATGTCTGATTCTTTACTCATAAGAACTATTGTGTATATATCAGCACCTGCTGCTTTTAATTTTTCTCCAGCTTTTCCTGCATAATATGAACCATTGAGTTCCTTTTTCGAACCAGTATATTTTGTATTATGATTATCATTTTTAATATAATAATGTCCGTCTATCTGGGTATCATCATATTTGTTGGCAACACCATCTGTGAAAAGTATTACTGATACACCTGCTTTATCACTCACAACATCTGATACCTGATTAATTCCCTGCTGGATATTAGTTGAGCCGCCAAGTCCTCTGTCAATATAGCCAACATTTTCTCTCTTCATGTAGCCCCAATATCCATCTCTATAATTATAATCCTCTTTGTAATAATTTTCGTTGTATATAGTATTTAATTTAGTCATGATTTCACTTTTGCTGGAGGTTCCGGTTATCTCTGTTCTAGCTGTACCACAGTATGAAACAACTGATACTTTATTAGATGTTCCTTCTGTAAGGAATTCATCTAAGAAATTCTTTACCGCATTAACTGTAACACTCCATCTTGTTTTATCATAACTTGGTGCCATTGCCTCTGCATCAGCTCCCTCATCTACTGAACACGCCATGCTGAGTGACCTGTCTAATACAAGTATTACATTCTGGTTTTCACTTTTTATTGATGGAAGATTCTGCGATTTTGCAGAAAAATGAAGTGTATAATATCCATTTTCATCAGGAATCTCACTTTCGATTGATTTCTCGAGAGCTAATGTTCCATCATATGAATAGGATTTGGCATATATTGTTGTATCTTTAGTTACGGCATCACCATTGTTAATGCCTCCTACAAGTACACCATAATCTTTATCTGATGATTTGAGAGTTATTGTGTTGCCACTTTTAATGTATATATCCTTGGTATTGTTATTAATTGCAAATGTGATTTTGTTATAACCTTCTTTGGCAGAATCGGATATCTGGTTTTCTGTCACAAGTATTATTTTATCATATAGTTCATTCTCTGCTGCCTGTGCTTTGTTAGTCATATACGGTAGTATGCCTGTCACTATCAGGATAATTGCAAGTACTCCTACAATTATCCTGCGTGTCATTTTCTTTGTCATGGCTTTTCCTCCCTTTTAATTCTCGAACTGTAATAACAGCCCTTAATAAAAATCTATATTAGGAGGATTTACCATTTATACCATATTTATACTCTGCAATATTCTTTTATGGCAGTTTCGTACAAGTTGTTACCTTCGCTGTCTATTACTACAACAACTGGAAGATTCTCAACTTCAAGTTCTCTGATAGCCTCTGTTCCTAAGTCATCATAAGCAATAACTGTGGACTTCTTGATACATTTGCTAAGAATTGCACCTGCGCCGCCTACTGCAGCAAAGTACACTGCACCGTTTCTTACGATTCCGTCTATTACTGCCTGCGAACGCTTGCCCTTTCCTATCATTCCCTTAAGTCCTAAGTCAAGAAGGTCTGGTGCGTATTTATCCATACGGCTTGCTGTTGTAGGACCTGCTGAACCTATTGGTCTTCCCTCTCTTGCTGGAGATGGTCCCATGTAATATATTATGTTGTTCTTCATATCTATTGGAAGTGGTTGTCCTGCTGCCAGAGCCTCTGCCATTCTCTTGTGCGCCGCATCTCTTGCTGTGTAGATTGTTCCTGTTATGTATACATAATCTCCTGAATGAAGACTCTTTGCGTCCTCATCACTTATTGGTGCATTAATATATTTATCCATAATTAGCCTCCCCTGATTATATTACCCTGTGTGAATGTCTGTTTACATGGCAGCATATGTTTACTGCAACCGGAAGTCCTGCGATATGTGTAGGATATGTCTCTATGTTAATTGCAAGTGCTGTCTGTGTTCCACCAAGTCCGCCCGGACCGATTCCTAACTTATTGATTTTCTCAAGCATTTCTTTCTCTAAGTCACGGACATATTCAACTGGTGATTCTTCGTTTAAATCTCTTGTTAATGCCTTCTTTGCAAGGTAAGCACATTTTTCAAATGTTCCACCGATTCCGACACCAACAACCATTGGAGGACAGGCATTAGGGCCTGCGTCCTTTACTGCTGTAAGTATTGCTTCTTTGACACCTTCAATTCCGTCTGCAGGCTTTAACATGAATACCCTGCTCATGTTCTCGCTTCCGAAGCCCTTTGGTGCAACTGTTATGTCAACCTTGTCGCCTGGAACAATGTTAAAATGTATTACTGCCGGAGTGTTATCTTTCGTATTCTCTCTGTAGATAGGATCTTTAACAACTGATTTTCTTAAATATCCGTCCACATATCCTCTTCTTACACCCTCGTTAATTGCATCTGTGATGTCGCCGCCTGTAAGATGGACATCCTGTCCAACGTTAATGAACACTACTGCCATTCCTGTATCCTGACATATAGGTATCATGTCCTCGCCTGCAATCTTTAAGTTTTCCTCAAGCTGTCCAAGCACCTGCTTTCCAAGTGCAGACTCTTCATTCTTAACTGCATTCTCAAATACATTCTTCATATCATCTGTGAGAAAATGATTTGCCTCTATGCACATTTCTTTAATGTTGTCTGTGATTGTTGATACATTAATCTCTCTCATATTCATTTCCTTTCTTGTATTTTAATTATTAATTAATTCCGTATATATTAAAAATCTTTCTAACTCTTCTCGCCAGAATTTCCATTCATGTCCGATTTGTTCAATCTCATCATATACATAATCATATTCAATATGGCTCGTAAAATAATCTCTTAATATATGATTCATGTCTACCCACGGATCCAGTTCTCCACATGCATGGTATATTCTTGGTTTTATACTATCCTGCTCTATTAATTTATCAGCCTGATATGTAATTCCATATTCTGTTTTATGCAAATCTCCATCTCCATAAAGCTGTATTCTTCTTAGTGACTTCTCACTTCCATCATTAAGAAATTCTGCATCAGCTTTATCTCCTGCTGAAAATGCACCTACAGTTCCGTATTTCTGTGGATATTTGAGTGCTATGTGAAGACAACCATATCCACCATTTGAAAATCCTGACACATAATTATCCTCTCTTTTGTCAGAAAGACATGAAAACATGTTCATGACTATGTTAAACAATTCTTTACCAACATAGGATTCATATTTATCTCCTATATTCATATTAACAAAGCAGGAATTCTGTACATTTGGAAGTACTGCTGCAAATCTGCCTTCATCAACATTCTCCATTATTGGCGAATGATACAGCCATACCGTATGGTCTCCGCTGCTTCCATGATATAACCATAATACAGGCAGCTTCTCGTCTTTCTTAATATCTGATGGAAGAATAACTGTGCAGTCCATATTTCTCTTAAGATATATGGAAAAATGATTAACATTCATTACTGTTGCCATATATGTCCTCCATCTTATACGATTGTCCTTTTATTATTTCTATTGTTTCGTATATACATTTATCCCAGAATGTGAAATCATGATTGCCGGCTGCCTCATAATAATCGACATCAAGTCCTGCATCTGATGCATATTCATTCCATTGTCTGCTCATTGTAAGTATCTGATCCTGTAATCCACATCTTATATAAAATTTCGGATAATTATCCACATTTGCCTTGATATTATCCGCTTTTAAACAATTCAATACATCAAATCCATTATCTGATAATTGATTTCTGTCGCCAAATATCTGATATGTATTAATTCCCTGCGGATTATCAAATCTTTTTTCTATATCAAGCAGACCGGAATATGAGAATACTTTTCCGTATATATCAGGTCTTACCAATGCTGCATGTACTGCACCATATCCGCCCATTGACATTCCTGCAATGTAACGGTCTTTTCTGTCGTATGATAATCCGAACCAGTTAGTACATGCATCAATCAGTTCATTTGTCAGAAATGTGAAATATTTTCTGCCATGTACATTGTCAACATAACATTTGTTATCACCTGAAATCATTATGACTGCTATATTAGTATTATCTACATAATCTGCCACTCTGGATTTCGTAATCCATGTAGTGTAATCTCCTCCCATTCCATGAAGAAGATATAGCGTCTTATAATTACCTCTGCCCTGTGGAATAATAGCATTAATCATAACAGGCATACCAAGTGTCCGCGATTCGTAATTGATATTAACTAAAGCCATATATGCTCCTGTTGTAAAAAAGGGAACCGTCACATTAAAAATGTGGCAGTTCCCTTAATATTATTCTTCGGAATCTACTGTATTATCTGTGTCTTCTTCAAAGCCTTCTGCGTCCTTGCCATCTTCATCGGCAGGCTGCTTTCTTACTTTGGCAATTGTTGCTACTTTGACTCCTTCATCAAGGTTAATAAGCTTAACACCTGATGTTATTCTTCCAAGATTAGATATATCTGAGCACTGAAGTCTGATTATGATTCCCTCTGTTGTAATAAGCATTACTTCTCTTGAATCATCAACAGCCTTAGCACCTACGACATTACCAGTCTTTTCTGTTATCTTGTAACATTTGACACCTTTACCACCACGATGCTGAACTGTATATTCGTTAATGTCTGTTCTCTTACCCATACCATTCTCAGATACTATAAGCATTGTATCTCCCTGGGTACTTACCTGAACACCAACTACTTCATCTTCATCCATAAGACTCATACCGATAACACCCATTGCTGAACGTCCTGTTGGTCTTACGTCTGTTTCCTTGAATCTTATACACTGTCCAAGCATTGTTACCATAAGAATCTCTGCCTGGTCATCTGTAAGTTTAACTTCAATAAGTTCATCATCTTCTCTTAAATTGATTGCCTGAATTCCTGTCTTTCTTATATTGGCAAATTCTTTGACAGGTGTCTTCTTAACGATACCCTTCTTAGTTGCCATAAACAGGTAATCTGTATCCTGCAGTGTATCAATCTTAACTGGAACAACCGCTGTGATTGTCTCACCCGGTGCTAACTGTAAAAGATTAATTATTGCAGTTCCTCTTGAAGTTCTTGAAGCTTCAGGAATCTCATAAGCCTTTAACTTGTAAGCTCGTCCTGTGTTAGTAAAGAATGTAAGTACATGATGTGATGTTGTCATGAATAAATCCTTGATGTAATCATCATCAATTGTCTGCATTCCCTTTATTCCCTTACCACCACGGTGCTGGCTCTTAAAGTTATCAGGTGTCATTCTCTTTACATAACCTAAGTTAGTTCTTGCAATAACACATGGTTCATCAGGAATAAGGTCTTCCATTGAGATATCATATTCATCATATCCGATAGAAGTTCTTCTGTCGTCACCATATTTGTCTGCTATCTCTGAAATCTCAGTCTTGATAACGCCAAGAAGTAACTTCTTGTCTGCAAGTATTGCCTTGTATTCTTTAATCTTCTCATGAAGTTCCTTTAACTCAGCTTCCAGCTTGCTTCTTTCCAGACCTGTCAAAGCTCTCAGACGCATATCTACGATAGCCTGAGCCTGTGCTTCTGAAAGTGCGAATTCAGCCATTAAGCTTTCTTTGGCAATCTGCACATTTGCAGAACCTCTGATTATTGAGATAACTCTGTCGATATTATCTAAGGCAATCATTAAGCCCTCTAATATATGGGCTCTTTCCTCTGCCTTGTTAAGATCAAACTTAGTTCTTCTTGTAACTACCTCTTCCTGATGAAGAAGGTAATACTTTAACATGTCATACAGGTTAAGTACCTTTGGCTGGTTGTCTACTAATGCAAGCATGATTACGCCAAATGTATCCTGTAACTGTGTATGTTTGTATAACTGGTTAAGTATTATGTTAGGATTAACGTCTCTTCTTAACTCGATGGCAATTCTCATACCCTCTCTGTCAGATTCATCTCTTAAATCTGTGATTCCGTCAATCTTCTTATCTCTTACAAGCTCTGCTATCTTCTCGATAAGCTTTGCTTTATTAACCATGTATGGAAGCTCTGTAACTACAATTCTGTTCTTGCCGTTATTCATTGGCTCAATATTAGTTACAGCTCTTACCTTTAACTTGGCTCTTCCTGTACGGTAAGCCTCCTCAATTCCCAACTTGCCGATGATTGTTCCACCTGTAGGGAAGTCTGGACCTTTAACTATATCAAGGATTTCCTCAATTGTTGTATCTCTGTCTTCTTCTACTTTATTGTCTATCATCTTGACAACAGCACCTATAACTTCTCTTAAGTTATGAGGTGGTATATTAGTAGCCATACCTACGGCAATACCAGATGTACCGTTACACAGCAGATTAGGATATCTTGATGGAAGTACTGTAGGTTCTTTTTCTGTCTCATCAAAGTTAGGTATGAAATCTACAGTGTCTTTGTTAAGATCTCTTGTCATCTCCATAGATATCTTGCTGAGTCTTGCCTCTGTATATCGCATTGCGGCAGCTCCATCACCATCGACTGAACCGAAGTTACCATGTCCGTCAACAAGTGGATATCTTGTATTGAAATCCTGGGCAAGCTTTACTAATGCCTCGTAAATTGATGAATCACCATGTGGGTGATATTTACCCATTGTATCACCAACGATACGGGCACATTTTCTATGTGGCTTATCAGGACCGTTGTTAAGTTCTATCATTGAATATAGAATTCTTCTCTGTACCGGCTTAAGACCATCTCTTACATCCGGAAGTGCTCTGGAAGCGATAACGCTCATGGCATAATCTATATAATAGTTTTCCATGGTTTTCTGCATATCAACTTCTTGAACTTTATCAAAGATATGTTCGTCCATTATTATAATTCCTTTCCGTGAAGTTAGTAGTTAAAGCAAATTAGATATCCAGGTTCTTTACGAATTTCGCATTTGCTTCTATGAAATCTCTTCTTGGCTCTACCTTGTCACCCATAAGTGTTGAGAATGTTACATCAAGTTCTGAATCATCATCTTCATTCATGTTAACTCTTAATAATACTCTCTTCTGTGGGTCCATTGTTGTTTCCCATAACTGTTCTGCGTCCATCTCACCAAGTCCCTTATAACGCTGGACCTTGTTGTTCTGGTCTCTTCCAATCTCAGTCATGATTGCATTAAGCTCATCATCATTATAGGCATACCAGACTTTTTTATTCTTCTCAACCTTATAAAGTGGTGGCTGTGCAAGATATACATGGCCTTCTCTTATCAGATCAGGCATGAATCTGTACAGGAATGTAAGAAGAAGTGTTGCAATATGCGCACCATCTACATCGGCATCTGTCATAATAATAATCTTGTGATAACGAAGCTTGCTTATATCAAAATCTTCATGAATACCTGTACCAAATGCAGTAATCATTGCTTTAATCTCTGCATTCCCAAGTATTCTGTCAAGTCTTGCTTTCTCAACATTAAGAATTTTACCACGGAGTGGAAGTATAGCCTGTGTTGCACGGCTTCTTGCAGTCTTTGCTGAACCACCGGCTGAATCTCCCTCAACGATATATATTTCACAATTCTTAGGGTCTTTATCTGAACAGTCAGCTAATTTACCTGGAAGTGAAGTACTTTCAAGTGCTGTCTTTCTTCTTGTTAAATCTCTTGCCTTTCTTGCAGCTTCTCTTGCACGCTGTGCAAGTAAAGACTTCTCACAGATAGACTTTGCTACTGCAGGATTCTGCTCAAGGAAGTAAGTAAGCTGTTCACTTACAATACTGTCAACTGCTCCTCTTGCAACAGTATTACCAAGCTTCTGCTTAGTCTGTCCTTCAAACTGAGGGTCTTCAATCTTAACAGAAACAATAGCTGTAAGTCCTTCTCTTATATCATCACCGGAAAGTCCCTGTTCACTGTCTTTAAGAATCTTATTCTTTCTTGCATAATCATTGAAAGTCTTAGTTAAAGAATTTCTGAAACCTGTAAGATGTGTACCGCCTTCAGGTGTCTTAATATTATTAACAAATGAGTCAACAACCTCATTGTATCCGTCATTATGCTGGAATGCTACTTCAACCTGAACGTTATCCTTCACACCTTCACAGTAAATAATCTGACTATATAAAGGCTCTTTACTCTTATTGAGATACTGCACAAATTCCTTGATTCCACCTTCATAATGGAATACCTTCTGCTGCTCAAGACCTTCTCTTAAATCTGTAAGAGTAATCTTGATTCCCTTAGTAAGGAATGCCATCTCTCTTAATCTGTGCATAAGAATATCGAATTCAAATACAGTTGTCTCCTGAAAAATCTCAGAATCTGGAAGGAAAGTAACCTTAGTTCCTGTATCTTCAACCTCGCAGTCACCAACAATCTTAAGGTCGTAACATATCTTTCCTCTTTCGTATCTCTGCTGATAAATGTGTCCGTTTCTCTTTACCTGAACTTCAAGCCATTCAGACAAAGCGTTAACTACAGATGCACCAACACCGTGAAGTCCTCCGGACACCTTGTATCCTCCACCACCGAACTTACCTCCGGCATGAAGAACTGTATATACTACTTCAATGGCAGGTCTTCCTGTCTTATGATTAATATCAACAGGTACACCTCTACCATTATCAATTACAGTGATAGAGTTATCTTTATTGATCATAACCTCAATATGTGTACAAAAACCTGCTAATGCTTCGTCGATTGCATTATCAACTATCTCATATACAAGATGATGAAGTCCTCTTCCTGATGTACTGCCAATATACATACCAGGTCTCTTTCTTACGGCTTCAAGGCCTTCGAGTACCTGAATCTGGTCTCCACCATAATTCTTCTCTGCATTCTGATCTGCCACTTTAATTCCTCCTTGTTTTACAAAGTGAAATGTAATTAATTCTCATTAACTACATGACCATCTGTTACTTTAAATATTTTGTTGATATTCATTCTGTTATTGATAAATTCTTCAAGTCCGGTACATGTAACAATTGTCTGTATATCTCCAATGCTGTTTATAAGAAAATTCTGTCTGTTACTGTCTAACTCAGATAAAACATCATCAAGTAGAAGTACCGGAGTATCTTTAATGACAAGCTTTACAAGTTCAATCTCTGACAGCTTAAGCGAAAGTGCTGCTGTTCTCTGCTGTCCCTGCGAGCCATATTTTCTCACATCATTATCATTGATTAAGAACATAAGGTCATCCTTGTGAGGACCTTTGCTTGTAGCCTTGTATTTAATATCCTTCTGTCTTGAATTCTTGACTTCTTCTTCAAAATCATTCACATCAACATCAGGAACATAACATACTTTAATATTCTCAATACCACCTGTAAGTCTTGAATGAATATCGCTGATTATTGTATTAATCTTTTCTATGAAACTTTCACGCCCTTTAATAATAAGGCTTCCGTACTTAACAAGCTGCATATCCCATATATCAAGAGTCTGCATCAGCTGTTCGGATGGTGCAAATGCTATATCTTTCAGAAGCTTGTTTCTCTGATTAAGCACCTTGTTGTAATTGACAAGGTTGCTTAAATATATCTTGTCAAGCTGGCTCAGTTCCATATCCATAAATCTTCTTCTCTCGGAAGGACCGTCTTTGATAATATTAAGGTCTTCCGGCGAAAAGAAAACAATATTAATAATTCCAAAAAGCTCAACAGCTTTCTTGATTGGAATACCGTTGACTGCTATGCCTTTAGATTTGTTCTTCTTAAGGTGCATATCTATACGGTATCTCATATTGTGCTTTAAAACATTAAGCTTGATATGTGATTCATCTTCACCGAATCTGACTATTTCTCTGTCTTTACTGCCACGATGTGACTTGGAAGTTGAACACATATATATTGATTCTAATATGTTAGTCTTTCCCTGTGCATTGTCACCATATATTATATTGACATGCTCATTGAACTTCATATCTAGAAATTCATAATTCCTGTAATCCTTTAATTCAACAGATTCGACTATCACATTAACACCTATTTTTTAATAAGAATACTAGAGCCGTTGTATTCTACAACTTCTCCACCAAAAAGCTTTTTACCGCGCTGTGTTTCAACAACGCCATTAACTTTAACTTCACCATCCTGAATAACAATCTTGGCTTCAACACCAGATTCTACTAATCCGGCAGCTTTGATTGCCTGTCCAAGTTTGATGAACTCATCTCTTAAAACTATTTCTTCCATAACTTTCCTTTCTCTTGTTAAGCTGTGAAGTTAACAGGAAGTATAAGATATATATAATTCTCTTCCTTGTCTCTGATAAAGCATGGTGATTTGTGATTAACTAAATACATAGTCACATTTTCATCATCAATAACTCTTAATGCATCCATAAGGAACTTAGGATTGAAACCAATCATAATATCCTTACCCTCTTTATCAATATCAATATCTTCGTTAAGAGCACCAACTGCAGAATTAACATTAACCTGTAATAAACCATTCTGTATATTAATAATAATTGGCTTCTTATCTCCTTCTCTTATAAGAAGATTAGCTCTGTCGATAGAATCAAGGAATTCTTTTTTATTAATAGACACTTTAGTTTCATAATCATTAGAAAGCATCTGGTTAATCTTGAAATAATCACCTTCAATAAGTCTTGAAACAACATGTGTCTGGTCAAATTCAAATAAAACATGATTATTAGTAAAGTATATATTAACAAGACTTTCTGCATCAGCATTAAGAATCTTGCTTATCTCCTGAAGAGTTTTACCAGGAATAACTACTCTTACATCATCAGCTCTTCCTTCAAGCTTAATGTTACGGATAGCAATTCTGTGTCCGTCAAGACCAACAACCTTAAGTGTGCCTTCACTTATCTCGAAGAGTTCACCAGTCATCATTTTATTGTTATCGTTCATGGCAATAGAGAAAATTGTCTGATTGATAACTTCTTTTAACTGGAACTGTGAAAGTGTAATCATCTTGTCTTTAATAATAGCTGGAAGGTAAGAGAAATCTTCTCCAGACTTTCCGGCTATATTGAACTTACTCTTTTCGCATGTGATGAGAGCATTATTATTAGAGTCTGTAGATAAAGTAATATCATTATCAGGAAGCTTTCTTACGATTTCAGAGAAAAGCTTTGCATCAATGGCAACTTTACCCTTTTCTATAATCTCACCTTCTACTATAGTTTCGATTCCAAGTTCCATATCGTTACCAGTGAACTTGATTTCGTTAGTAGTAGCATCAATAAGAATACATTCAAGAATATTCATAGTGGTTCTTGTAGGTACAGCTTTCATTACGATACCTACAGCTTTGTTTAAGTTAGATTTAGTAAAAACTAATTTCATGTTGATAACTTCCTTTCGAGAAAATTGTAGTGGAGAAGAGCTATATATAAATATATTAATGCAGTAGCCGTAGTCTTAGGGGATGTTAAAATGTTAAAAAT
>CAVBPJ010000077.1:0-12353 GCA_963597265.1 Evtepia sp.
CGATAAATGCCGGATTCTCAATTAACACTCCGACACTGTCCGGAAATGTCATATCCTTTCCAAGAATTTTGCCGTCTATCTCAACAGTTCCATCTGTTGCTGATATAAGACCACATATAACTCTCATAAGCATTGTCTTTCCTGAACCATTCTTTCCCTTTAATCCATACACTTTACCGCTTGTAAGTTCCAGATTAATATTATCAAGAACCTTTGCTTTCTTTATAACCTTTGAAACATCCGTAAGCTTTATTACCATAATCACACACTCCAATCACTCTTCTTTAATATATCCATTCTCCTAAACGAAACATATCCCGCAATTACTGAAACGACTATCAGCACAATATCCGCAATAACCGTCAGCTTAAAACTTCCGCCTTCCGGTGTATACATAATATTTCTTAATGCCATGAAACCGTTACCTATAAACAGGAATGACCTTAAAAACACTCCCATAATCAATATAACTACGACAGCAATATATCCGATAATCGCTCCCATAATCTGTGAAACGCATATCTGCACAAGGCATATCGCAATCGTTGTCAAAAGTCCCACAATCAATATATATACTGCAAGTTTTGTAAGATTTACATTATCCTTAATAAAAATTTTGTCATATCCTGATACCTTGTAACATATGTCTTTGTTAACCTGCCAGCTTATTTTTCCGCCTGCTAAAGCAAATGCCACAACCTCAGCTGTCAGAATCGCATATGTAACTACCGATGTAATCACAGCCCATATACACTTGGATATCCACCACACCAATTTCTTTTTCGCCCTCATAAGCACCATGCCGCCATAGCCATTAATATCCTTAAAAGGATAATTACCTATTGCAAATGCGATAAGAACATTAGGCAGTATATATGCCGTTGGAATAGTAATTTCACTCTTATCATCTGTAATCCAGCTCATGCCTTTAAAAAGATATAATACAATATCTGATATTGTATACTGTCCTATTAAATGCTTCATCTTACATACCGCAAGAAACTGCGTAATCAGAATCCCATATACAACCGCAATCAGAAGGAACTTCTTCCACTGATGTATTATTCCATTAACAATGTCATATCTTATCTGAAACCATACATTTTTCATCTGAAAAAATCCCCCCTTCTTATAATTATTACCGTTGCGACTGTTATAACCCCAAACAGCAGGAGTGGATAAACAATATTTTTCCAGATTGATACTCCCATTGTAAATATATTATTGCAAAGAACATAATAATAAGATAGGAAGCCTTTACATGCCATATTCTCAAAACTTGTAACAGCTATTGCAACAAGAAAACCTATCCACTGCTTGTCTGTAAACCACCACACCAGCATCATAATCGTACCAGACACATATAAGCATACAAATGTATCTATTATAAATGCTGCAACAAGAAGCCACAAATGTGGTGGATTCGTAACTATATTACCTGTCGCAACATATGCCCTGCTGAATTTTTCACCCCAGTTGCATACCTTGCCTGTCATAAACCATCCAGCAACTACGGTTACCAATGCACTATATATAGAAAAGAAAGCCGCCGCAACAAACATGTTAATCTGAGCATTAATCCAGACATTTCTTACACTCTTTCTTCTTAAGACAATGGCACTGTTCATATCATATTTTTGCATATATAGAACATAAAACAGAACAAACGGAATTACATATCTCCACACTGCCCCCGCCTGAACATTTATCAACGCATCATACACACAAGGCTCACCTTTTATAACTATTGCGTTAATAAGTCTTATAATTATCTCCATAGGCACAAGTGCGGTAATCATAATAAACACTGCTACCGTAAGTGCCATATCACTTACATTAAATAGCAATTTTAATTTTTTCATTCATCTATCCCCCTGAATACGATTGCCTGCCTAACCGGATATGCTTTAAAGCACAGATATATGTCCTTACTTAACACCTTCTCTCTTATTTCTGAACGTATCATAGAATTAGACACATTATAAGCAAATGTTATATCCTTGCTTTCCCCCGGTTGTACAATCGCATCCTGGTCTGCAACCATTCCCTGATTATTATATCCTGTTGGATATATAACAATATTAGCTACTATATCAATATCCCATACATTAAATATTTCATCACTGGTATTATTTACATTAATATGTACCAAAATATATGACATATTACTATTTTTATTAGATGACTTAATATTATATCTTGCTATGTAATCTTCATAAGAACAAAATTCCACTCCTGTTCCCTTTACTCTGACTCCATCTGAAACCTCAACCCATTCCCCTTTTTCATATAGTTCCTCCCTAGGCTGTGGAAACCTTTTATTGACATTAATATAAGCAGCTATCCACACTACTGCCACAAGAACCACTACTGCAATTATTATATATTTTTTAAAGTGTTTCATCTTTAATACCTCCTATAAAGTAAATTACAACTCCAAGAAGCAGTATCACAGATATATACACAACATACGATATCCCTATATTGGGTCTGGTCTGAACCATATTAAACAATCTTGATGGACAAAGTCCCGCTATCCATCTGACAGAAGACATACGGCATACAGCATTTAAAAATTCTGTTATAATGTAAGGTGCTAATATTGCAACAAATCTGTTATTTACCAGTTCCGAAATTATAAGAACAAGTGTTGCCGTCATTCCTCCACATATATACAAAAGCAAAATATACAGAAAATTATATATATTAGGGTGTACATAAAATATTTCTGACCACATACTATTAGCACCTAATGCAAATATTCCTGTCTGCCAGTACAATGATGGCAAAAGTGCCAAAGCCACAAGATAATTAACAAGAAGCGGCAAAGCCACAGGTATCCCACCTGTAACAAATACAGCTATGTACTTGGCTAAAAGATAATTTTTCTTTTCTGTTCTCATATATATATTCTTGACTATTCCGCTTTTCTTATCTGCAAGATAAGATACTCCATATGGCATTGATGCCAGAATTGGAAACAGTCTTATCAAAAGTGCATTCTCAAATCCATTATATCCACCTATCCAGGTATTATATGCACTTATTGGCATAACCGTAGCATTATCAGGTCTATACCACTTTAATGGTGACATAGCTGCTGGAATCATTTGTTTAATAATATATTCCATGCATATAGCTAGTCCAATTACTATAGCAATCCATAGCCCCCAGCTTTTGAATGCCCTTTCCATCTCAATCTTTATCATCTTTTTCATATCGTTTTCTCCAATACATAATCTTATTCATCTATACTAAGTCTGAATGTGCGCGCACTATTAGCATGAACTTCGTTTTCGTTAGCTAACCTGTAACACATATATAACGAATCCAGTGTTGTTCCTTCTATTGTCAAATCCTTATATACATTCTGATAATTTTCTCCTATATATGAAGTATAAGCTGTCACCAGTTGCTCTGGTATCAATTCAAACATTACTATTTCCCTAGTTTCTCCTGGTTTCAATGTAAGATTAGACCTTATTACTTCATCTTCATCATGCTGGTCTATATTTCCAAACATTGATAATCTGGCGTCATAATAATATCCATCTATTTCCTTCAAATAATAAATGTCAAAGCTTGTAGAAAGAAATTCTAAATCACTATCTCCATTATTAGTTATTATTGCCTTAACAAATAATGCTATCTGATCAATTCCCATTTTATTTTTGACAAAGCTTCCATCATCATTAAGATGATTACTCAACCCCGGATATTTCTTTACCAGTTCAATATTATCATTAATATATTCATCTACACATTCCTGTGATACATACTCTGTAAACTGATTAACATTATCCGCTACATGTACTTCCTCAACCTTCACTGATAAATCTATACTATGATTTTTATAATAAAGTGCCGTAATATCTGCCGATTTGCCTTTTTCTATACACTTTGCACTCTGTCCATATACATGATTAAATATACTATCTTTTCTATGCTCATTACTTGTTTCTGTTTCTTGTGTTGTTGCTTCATTCATAGTAGATTCATAATTGTATACATCTTCTACACTCTCTGAACTGCACCCATAAAGTATTATTATTCCTATAGCCAGCCCCAATGCTGTTAATTTCTTTTTCATACCTTTTCCTCCCAATACATAGACATGAATTCTATTCCCTGATATTCATATATACAAAAGAAGAAACTTTAAGAAAAAGTTTCTTCTGTAATCACATCCTTAGACACAAAAAAATCAGCTATAACCAATGCAACTGAATGAATCATTTACATAATTCCTTTCATTTTCATACATTGATTATAGCTGATTTAATTTTTGAAAAAAGTAGTTTGGCATATTCGGTAATATATGGCACATTCTGCACATTTTTATTTTCAAAAATACTATTGACAAATCTTTTTTAATCTGCATCTGCACATGAGATAATTATCTCCATGCTGTTCATAGTTGATAGTTCCATTATATTTATCAATAATATCTCTGATATTCATAATTCCAAATCCATGCATACTATTATCTTTCTTGGTTGTATTCATGTATGGATTGTTCTTTAATACATTGCCTGATGTTGTATTACCTATATATATACACAGATTCCCATTATCTTCTGATATCTGCAGCTTTATTGTAGGATTATTGCTCTGTGCTGCCGCCTCAATAGCATTATCGCACAGATTCTCAAGAAGTATATACAGGTCCATATCATCAATCCCCGTAATATCTCCCAGAACATAACACCCCATGTCAATTCCAGAGTCACGACACTGATTAATCTTTCTGTTTAACAGATAATTAAGTACGATATTATTACTTATAATCTCTGTAAGATTAACATTCTTCTGTCCTGTACTGTATTTATCAAGCATTTCTGTTGCTTTGGCATACTGTCCATCATTGATAAGCTCTCTGATAAGTATTAAGACATTCTTAATATCATGTCTCTGCTTACTGTTCTGCTTCTGCATATCAAGTATTGATTCTATATCTTTTTCCTTCTGCTGATATGCACTAATCATAACCTGCTGCCGTATTTTCTGTTCATATAAATTCTGTTCCATAATAAGCAGGAATACACTTATAACATTAATTATTATAATGCCCGCCATGGCAATAAATGTGTATATTACATTCATCTCATAACTATTATCTGAACGATATACCATAAAACAGCATACTATGACTGAAATCGCCGGTATCATTGACATTATAAACATATATTTATTATCTTTTTCTTTTAAAAGCGTCTTTAATTTTATAATGAATCCCAGAAACAGCATAAGTAATATCTGTATAAGTATAACACTTACATATCTTGAACCCGTTCCATATCCTACCACATTAAGATAGTCCTTTTTTATAACCAGTGATATTAATCCGCCGCCTAATAATGCACTTCCAGCCAGACAGCATATCATCATAACATTATAGAATATTTTCTCAATAACGTTGCCCCCTAATACCACAAAGCTGAATATAAGAGAATACAACATATATATGTATATTCCCGCACTTTCAAAGAACACAATGTAGTTAGATACTGTAAGATATATGAATGTAATCACTATCCCGATTATGCCTATGCATTTCTTATTATACTTATCCTTACATCCAAGACCAGCCAGCAGAAATGCTGTCACAACCACACTTTGAAAAAGATTTATGACATTTTCAAATATTATATCCATCATATAAACATTCTCCTTATCTCATCGACTCTGCTCCTGCTTATGTGATAGATTGTGCCATCCTTCATAATAAGGTTATCTCTTTTTCTTTCCTTTATATAATCCTTATTAACCATCTCGCCCTGTGATATCTTAATGAAACCGAACTGTTTTAATTGCTCTTCATAAGTGCTTAGGTTCGCTCTTATTTTTCTCTCACCATTCTCACTTTTGAATATAAGATCATGTTTTATTACATTCACAGACACAATATCTGAAAGTCTTATTATATCGCCTTTCTCAATTACAAGTATTTTCTTTTTTTCTCTGAGAAAATCCATGATATTATACATTGTCTGTTCAATATCTTTTTCAATATTATTCTTTCTTATAAAATCAATAGGAGTAAGACCGAATACCTGATACACATAATTGCTATGTGATGTACAGAATACTATTCCTGCATTTTTCTTTAATCTGCGTATCTCCTTTGCAATATCTAATCCGCTTACATTCCCACACTCAATATCAAGTATGTATATATCCGTATCTTCTACTGCTTCCTCAAGCATTTTCTCCGGAGACTGATATACCACAACTTCCGCTATATCAGTCTCTGGCACATGCTTTGCATATTCAGCCTTTATATATCTGCTTATTAATTCGCCATGCTCCGGCTCATCATCGCATATAGTAAATCTCGTCAAATGCTCTCCCCCTGTGTGAATTACTTAAGCATTTCTTCCCAGCTCAAATGCTTTTCTGTTAAGCTCGAGGAATTTAGCAGGAACATTCTTCTCTATAGCATCCTGCCACTGCTCGTCTGTGATATCAGGGAAGTATGTTGAGAATCTTCCCATAAGTGCTATATTAACAGCCTTAGAAGAACCTGCCTCCTCAGCGAGTGCAAGGAAATCCTTCGCATCCACCTTAGCACCTGCTGCTGTAAGCTGCTCGATAAGTCCTTCCGGATACTCTGCTGCCCCTGTAATTACAGGCATTGGCTCCATCTTCTGTGTATTGGTGATGATGACTCCGTCTTTCTTTAAGAATTCAACCCATCTTGCAGCCTCTAACTGCTCAAATGAGATGATAACATCAGCCTCACCTTTATCGATTACCGGTGAATATACCTTCTCGCCGTATCTTACATAAGTTACAACTGAACCGCCTCTCTGGCTCATTCCGTGTACCTCGGAAACCTTAACATCATATCCCTGCTTTAATAATACATATCCTAACATCTTGCTGGCAAGAAGTGTTCCCTGTCCGCCAACACCAACTATCATAATATTCTTTGTCATATTGAATCTCCCTTCAGTTACCTGTCTATACTTACATTCCTATTGCATCGAATCTGCACATCTGCTTGCACACTTCACATCCGATACATAATGTTGGGTCAATATGTGCTTTCTTATCCTTGAATGATATAGCAGGACAGCCAATCTGCATACATGCCTTACAGCCTTTACATTTGTCCTGATTAATTGCTATTGCAGGCTTATGGACAGTTCCCTTAATCATTACACATGGTCTTCTGCTTATGATTATAGATGGCTCTTTAGCTGCAAGCTCCTCTGTTACTGCTGTCTCAACGGCTGCAAGGTCGTATGGGTCAACAACTCTTACTCTGTTAAAGCCTAAAGCCCTGCATAATGCTTCAAGGTCAACCTTACCTGCCGGCTCTCCTCTTAAGTTCTTACCAGTTGTAGGATTCTGCTGATGTCCTGTCATACCTGTGATTGAGTTATCAAGAATGATTACTGTTGAATTACTCATGTTGTAAGATATGTCTGTAATTCCAGTCATTCCTGAATGCATAAATGTTGAATCTCCGATAACACCTACACTGTTACTCTCACCAGCTTCTCCCATAGCTTTGTTGAAGCCGTGAAGTCCTGAGCATGACGCACCCATGCAGACATTAAGGTCCATCGCATTAAGCGGTGCAACTGCGCCCAATGTATAACATCCAATATCTCCGTATACCATAATCTTCTTCTTGTGAAGAATGTAGAATATTCCTCTGTGTGGACAGCCGGCACACATAACAGGTGGTCTGCCCGGAATCTGTGCATCAATTGTTGTGTATTCAGGTTCTTCCATTCCCATACATTTCTTAATAAGATTCTGTGAGAATTCTCCGCATATTGGAAATGTATCCTTACCATGAACCTGTATTCCTAACTGCTTGCAGTGATTCTCAATAATTGGGTCAAGCTCCTCTATTACATAGATTTCGTCCTTGCCCTCTGCAAAATCTTTGATAAGCTTCTCTGGAAGTGGATATACCATACCAAGCTTAAGTACGCTTACCTTATCTCCAAATACTTCCTTAGTATACTGGTATGATGTTGAAGATGTGATAACACCAATCTTCTTACCATTAACAAGGCTTCCCTCTGCACACTCTTCAATTCTGTTAATTCCACTTGTCTCTGCGTACTGAATAAGGTCAAGTGTTCTCTGCTCAACTCTTACATGTGCATCTCTTGAATTCTTAGTCATCATGACCTTAGTAGGGTCTTTTACATAAGGAACCTGTGCAGGCTCTACTTTTTCCTCTGGACATACAACACTCTGTGAATGTGCAACTCTTGTACACATTTTGATAAATACTGGTGTATTGTACTTCTCTGATATCTCATATGCTTCCTTAACGAAAAGTCTTGATTCCTCTGAATCTGCAGGCTCAAGCATAGGTACTTTGGCTGCAAATGCATAATGTCTTGAATCCTGTTCGTTCTGTGATGAGTGCATTCCCGGGTCATCTGCTACACAGATTACAAGTCCTGCGTTAAGTCCCTGATATGATATTGTAAATAATGGGTCTGCTGCCACATTTAAACCAACATGCTTCATTGCACATGCTGCTCTTACTCCGCCGAGTGTTGCTCCGTGTGCTGCCTCTAATGCAACCTTTTCATTAGGCGCCCACTCGCAGTATATTTCATCATATTTCGCTGCTTCTTCTGTTATCTCTGTACTTGGTGTTCCCGGATAACTTGATATTACCTTACAGCCTGCTTCATACATTCCTCTTGCAACTGCCTTATTGCCCAGCATTAATTCTTTCATAACAATCTCCATTCTATGTATTCTTATCAGCCTTTATTTTCCTGTTCTACAAGTCTGTCTGCGCCGTACATCTTACGAAGCTTTGGCTTCTCAATCTTTCCTGTAGCATTACGCGGAATATCTGCAAATATAATCTCTTTCGGACGCTTGTATCTTGGAAGCTCCATGCAGAAATCTTCTATCTCTTCCTTAGTACATGTAACTCCGTCCTTAACTTCTATGATAGCCGCTGTCTTTTCACCCAGTCTGTGGTCTGGAAGTCCGATAACAGCTACATCTTTAACCTTATTAAATCTTCTGATGAAGTCCTCTATCTGAACCGGATAAATGTTTTCTCCACCGCTTACGATAACATCTTTCTTTCTGTCTACAAGGAAGTAGAAACCGTCCTCGTCCTGCATAGCCATATCACCTGTATATAACCAGCCGTCCTTAAGAACTTCCTTAGTAGCTTCCTCGTTGCGGTAATAACATGTCATGACACCAGGTCCTTTAACACAGAGTTCTCCGACATCGCCCTGCTTAACCTCATTGCCGTCTTCATCAACTATCTTACATTCCCATCTGTAACCCGGAATTCCGATAGCACCAACTTTATTGATATTCTCAACACCAAGATGTACGCAGCCCGGACCTGTTGATTCTGAAAGTCCGTAGTTGGTATCGTACTGGTGCTTAGGGAAGTATTCCTTCCATCTCTTGATAAGTGAAGGTGGAACCGGCTGTGCACCTATATGCATAAGTCGCCACTGGTCAAGTCTGTAATCTGATAACTTGATGTCTCCTCTGTCGAGTGCATCTAATATATCCTGAGCCCAAGGCACTAACAGCCACACGATTGTACATTCTTCATCTGATACAGCCTTAAGAATTGTCTCAGGCTTAGTTCCCTTAAGAAGTACTGCCTTGCTTCCTGCCACAAGACTTCCCATCCAGTGGAACTTCGCTCCTGTATGGTAAAGAGGAGGAATACATAAAAATGTGTCATATCTTCCTGTTCCATGGTGCTTCTGCTCCATCTCTGCAGCCTGTGTAAGGCTTCTGTGCTTATGAAGTATAGCCTTAGGAAATCCTGTTGTACCTGATGAGAAATATATTGCACCGTAATCATCTTCTGTTATTGTTACATCAGGTGCTTTGCTTGAACAGTCAGCAACCAGTTCACGGTAGCTTTCTGCAAAGCTTGGACAGTTATCTCCAACATAGATAAGAAGTCTGCCCTTTGATAATCTCTCAGCATTTACTTCAATTCGTCCTATAAACTGTGGTCCAAATACAATAACATCTACTTCTGCAAGCTCTGCACAGTAATAGATTTCGTCTGAATCATATCTGAAGTTGAAAGGCACTGCTATAGCACCTGTCTTTAAAACTCCGAAATATATAGGAAGCCATTCAAGGCAGTTATACATAATAATCGCTACCTTATCGCCCTTCTTGATTCCTCTGCTGATAAGCATGTTGGCGAATCTGTTCGCTTTCTCGTTAAATACGCTCCATGTAATCTCTCTTCGATATGGTGAGTAAGTTGTAGGCTCAATAAGTCCGAACTCCTTCCATGTCATTCTTCTCGTATCCTTTTCATCTGGATTGAGTTCTACCAATGCAACCTCGTCTGGATATTCTCTTGCATTGCGCTCTAAGTACTCTGTAACTGGCATATTAATTCCTTCCCTGCTGCCCCCGACAGCATACAATTTCATTAAGCTATATAATACTATATTTCACTCAAAAAATCTAGAAAACTCCCAACCTTTCTCCCCTCTTTCGTCAAACTTCCCCTTTAATTCCACATTAAAAAATGCTATGATTTAGTTAGTTAAGTTGCGCGTGTGTATCAGGCTGTCCGGTGCCTGTCTGTGGTGCTGGAATGAATTTTGACGAGCTGTGCAGGAGTTAAAGCCGCTGTCTGCATAAGTGCATTGCTCAAAAGCTCGTTCAAGCGAAGCGCGTTTGCTTTTGAGCGATGTAATAAACTCTGCAGACAGCGGCTTTTACTCCTGCTAAGCGAGGAAAACCTGAATTCCAGCGCCATAGACAGGTGCCGGACAGCCTGATACACATGCGCAGCTTACTACTACATAACATTTTTTAAAGGGGGATATATTATGGCATTACATGTTATGGACGAGGCCAACCGCTGTTTACAGTGCAAAGTGCCTCAGTGTCAGAAGGGATGTCCTATTGGTACTAACATTCCTGTGGCAATCCGTTTACTTAAGGAGAATAAGCTTAACGAAGCTGGTAAAATGCTTTTCGAGAACAATCCGCTTACTACCGTGTGCAGTCTTATCTGCAATCATGAGAACCAGTGTGAAGGTCACTGTGTACTTGGAAGAAAGGGCGCTCCTGTACATTTTTCTACTATTGAGAACTACATTTCTAGTACATATGCCAACCAGATGACTGAAGGTCCTAAGCCTTCTAACGGCATGAGAGTCGCAATCATCGGTTCTGGCCCTGCCGGTATCACTATTGCAATTATTCTTGCAAGATACGGATATCAGGTTACTATATTTGAAGGAAAGGACAAGATTGGCGGTGTATTAAGATACGGTATTCCAGAATTCCGCCTTCCTAAGACTGTTCTTGATGACATTGAATACAGACATCTTGCCTTAAAGGGCATCAAGATTCGTCCGAATACAACTATCGGTGGTGCAATCGGTATTGATGACCTGTTCCGTGATGGCTACAAATCTATATTCATCGGTACCGGCGTATGGAAGCCTAACTCACTTCACATTAAGGGTGAGACATTTGGTAATGTCCACTTTGGTATCAATTACCTCAATAACCCTGACAGCTACCACCTCGGTGAAACTGTTATTGTTATCGGTGCAGGTAATGCCGCTATGGACGTTGCAAGAACTGCCAAGAGAAAAGGCTCACGCAATGTCATCTGTTTCTCTATCACTAAGGAGGTTGCTGCAAGCAAATATGAATTCAGCTATGCACAGCTTGAAGGAATCACATTTGAATATAACAAACGTCCTGTTGAGATTAAGGACGACGGTGTTATATTCAGGGATATCATTGAGAACGAGGACGGTACTTTCACTGATGTAGAAGGAACTGATACACTTCATCACTCAGACAGTGTTATCATTTCTATCAGTCAGGGACCTCAGAACCGTATTGTCAACACAACAACAGGTCTTAAGGCTACTGCAAGGGGACTTCTTGACGCAGACGAAACAGGCCATACAAGCCGTCCGGGTATCTTCGCATCTGGTGATGTTGTAAACGGTGCAAGAACCGTTGTAGAAGCTGTTGCACACAGCAAGATTGTGGCTGAATCTATGCATCAGTATATGCAGTCTCTGCCGAAAGATGAAGAATAAGGGAATTATAATTTACATTTCGCACATTTATATTTCACCATAAAAAAATCGTCTACAGCTTACGCTCTCATGGATTACTGCGCTTAGTGGGAGTAAATGCCGTCATCTGCAATGTTTATTACTGTGAGCGAAAGCAAACGCGCTTCGCTTGAACGAGCTTTCACTCACAGACCTTATGCATATAACGGCATTAACTCCCACACAGCTCGTAATAAATCGAGCTTCAGTTGTAGACGATTTTTTTATGAAATATAAACTTACTTTTCAATTTACTAATTCTGTCTTACACTTATC
>CAVBPJ010000078.1:0-11669 GCA_963597265.1 Evtepia sp.
GCTTCTTTATTGTACATATTCATGTAATAAGATGTATAAAAAATCTATTTTTGAAAAAATAAGATTTTCTGTAGGACGCATATCGGAGGATGCATGGATTTTAAAAGATGTAGTGAGTAATTGCAATAAAATATATGCTTCCAATGAAAAATGCTATATATATGTTCAGAGAAGTGAAAGTATTATGCATACAAGTTTGTTAAAAAGCTGGCTGTCTGCGGTAGAAGCATGTATTGAAAGAATGTCATATTTTGATAAGAATAAAGATTATGAAGATATGAATAAGAATATGGCTTATATAATAAGAACAATGGTTAATTCAAAGATAAATGATGCTTTTCCAGAGGTTAGTGATTTATATAAAAAAGACAAATATAATGTGAAAAATGTTTACAAGAAATACAGAAAATTATTAAGCAGCAAAACCAGACTTCAATATATGATTTTTATGGTGAGTGAGAAATTGTATGGCAGGCTGATGAAAGCTTGATTGTAAACCCGTTGCATAATTGCAAAACATGTTATATAATATAATGACATATGAGATTATATTGCTACGAAGAGCCAATAGGAGGATATGATGACAAGAACATACGCTGTTAAGTATAAGAGTAAATCAAAGATGTTAACAACACCTGAGCAGGTTGCCCAGACTGAGGAAGATATCAAGGCATTAGCACTTGTTAAGGACGCAGTTATTAAGGAAGACGGACAGGTTGTTACTGTTGAGGTTGAGAATGAGGAAGATTTCGAGAAGGTTATGGACAGAGTAGTCAACATTTTCAGAAGAATTGATGACAAGTCTGAGGTTTCATACAAGTTCGGTCTTAACCGTGAATAATTCAAAGACTATTGATTAGAGTAAGCCTGTGAAGCCGTAGACTGCGTCACAGGCTTATATTATGTGTATGCCGGAATGGGTATGTATTATGTTATATAAAGGAGTAAAACAGTGAGTTTAGAAAGTGAAATTAAGAAAAGAAGGACATTTGCCATTATCTCTCACCCGGATGCTGGTAAGACAACATTAACAGAGAAGTTCCTGCTTTACGGAGGAGCTATTAACCTTGCAGGTTCTGTAAAGGGTAAGAAGACTGCTAAGCATGCGGTTTCTGACTGGATGGAGATTGAGAAGGAAAGAGGTATTTCGGTAACTTCTTCTGTTCTTCAGTTCAACTACGAAGGTTACTGTATTAATATTCTTGATACTCCGGGACATGAGGATTTCTCAGAGGATACTTATAGAACTCTTATGGCAGCAGATTCTGCAGTCATGGTTATTGATGCTTCTAAGGGTGTTGAGAAACAGACTATCAAGCTTTTCAAGGTATGTGTTATGAGACACATTCCTATATTTACATTTATTAATAAGATGGATAGAGAGGCTAATGATCCTTTCGAACTTCTTGATGAGATTGAGAGCGTACTTGGAATCTCTACATGCCCAATTAACTGGCCTATCGGATGTGGTAAGGAATTCAAGGGTGTGTATGACCGTAAAGAGAAAAATGTTTCTTTATTCAAGGCAGCTATGAATGGTCAGAAGGAAGTTGATACTGAAATCGTTGATGCGTCAGACGAGGCTGCTCTTAAGGACAGAATTGGAGATGCTTTCTACGACAAGCTTCAGGAAGATATTGAGCTGTTAGATGGAGCAAGTGCAGAGTTTGATCAGGAGATGGTAAGTGCAGGTGATCTTACACCGGTATTCTTCGGTTCAGCGCTTACTAACTTTGGTGTTCAGACTTTTCTTGAGCATTTCTTATCAATGACAACTTCTCCACTTCCAAGAAAGTCAGATCAGGGAATTATTGATCCATTTACTGAGGATTTCTCAGCATTTGTATTCAAGATTCAGGCTAACATGAATAAAGCACACAGAGACAGAATTGCTTTCATGAGAATATGTTCAGGTAAGTTTGAAGCCGGAATGGAAGCCAACCATGTGCAGGGCGGCAAGAAGATAAGACTCAGCCAGCCACAGCAGATGATGGCGGAGGAGAGACATATTGTAGATGAGGCATACGCAGGAGATATTATTGGTGTATTTGACCCAGGAATATTCTCTATCGGTGATACTATCTGCAAATCTAATAAGAAATTCGCATTTGAGGGTATACCGACATTTGCACCAGAACATTTTGCTAGAGTAAGACAGATTGATACTATGAAGAGAAAACAGTTCATCAAGGGTATCAACCAGATTGCACAGGAAGGTGCAATTCAGATTTTCCAGGAGTTCAATACAGGAATGGAAGAGATTATCGTGGGCGTTGTAGGTGTTCTTCAGTTTGAAGTTCTTGAGTACCGTCTTAAGAATGAGTACGGTGTTGATATCAGACTTGAGCCGCTTCCATACGAGCATATCCGCTGGATTGAGAATCCTGAGGAAATTGATGTGAACAGAATTGTCGGCACATCAGATATGAAGAAGATTAAAGACCTTAAGGGCAATCCACTTCTTGTATTTGCCAATAGCTGGTCTGTTAATATGGTACTTGAGAGAAATGAGGGCTTAAAGCTTTCAGAATTTGGTAGAAACTAGTTGTTACGATACATTCAGGAGTCAGGTGATTACATGAAATCAGGATACAAATGTAGTGCAAAAAGAATAGCCGCAATTGGTGTCATGTTATGTATGCTTGTGCTGACCTGCCTTACGGTTACTTCTGTGCTTAATACTAAGGCGGAGGAGGCCATTGGTCAGGGACATGTTAATTATGATGTTACAGGTCTTAGAATCAGACGTGGTTCTACAACAAACAGCAGTATCATAACTACTGTAAGTGGGGGATTTAAGTTTGACATCTATGAAGAGACAACTGACGATGACGGCGACACATGGTACGGCATAGGTTTTTATCTTAATGGCAGTTACGAGAGAGGCTATATATATGGCGGTTACATAACTGTTGATAAGAGAAATGATTATAAGCCGGATGCGGATTTCGAGGAATACCTTGATTCACAGGGATTTCCGGATAGTTATAAGGATGGTTTAAGACAGCTTCATGCGCAGTATCCTAACTGGGTATTTGTGGCGGATCATAATGGAACTGACTGGAATACCATGGTTGAGAAACAGAATGTGAAAACCAGAAGCCTTGTCCATAAGGATAATATAAGTTCATGGAAATCTACAGCAGATGGCTGTTATAACTGGGAAAACGGTGAGTGGTATACATTTGACAGCGGTGGATATGTACAAGCTTCAAGTGAGCTGGTGCAGTATGTACTTGATCCAAGAAATTTCCTTGATGATACATATATATTTATGTTTGAGGCATTGTCATATGACTCATCTGTTCAGAATATGAGCGGGGTTGAGAGTATAATAAGTGGTTCGTTCATGGACGGTTCAAGTCATGCTCTTGACGGTTATACTTATCCTTCACTTTTAATGAAAGCAGGAGAAACATCTCAGGTCAGCCCATATCATCTTGCTACGAGAATAATTCAGGAACAGGGATATAATGGAACAGGAAGACAGATATCAGGCAATGTAAGCGGCTATGAAGGCTATTACAACTACTATAGTCAGAATGCATATGCGTCAGGCGGTTATACTGCTGTACAGAATGGATTAAGATATGCAAAAGGAGAGGATTCCAGTACATTAAGACCTTGGAATACAAGATATAAAGCAGTAGTAGGTGGAGCAATTAACCTTGGTAAATGGTATATAAATAAAGGACAGGATACTATATATTATGAAAAGTTTGATGTAGTTAATTATTCTCACCAGTATATGACTAATGTTTTTGCTCCAAGCTCAGAGGCAAAGACAAGCAAGAGAGCATATAGTGAAACAACACTTAATAATACATCATTTAAGTTTATAATTCCTGTGTATGATAATATGCCGGATGAGGTATGTGAAATTCCTACAGGAGACGGAAATCCTAATAACAGACTTAAGAATCTGTATGTTGATGGATATTCATTAACACCATCATTTTCATTATACACTACATCATATGATCTGATTGTTGATAATGATGTTACAAGTGTATATGTATCAGGTGATAAGTTAGCAGATAGTGCTCAGGTAGAAGGCTTTGGAGAGTATTCATTATCTGTAGGTAACAACAGAATAGTTGTTACTGTTACAGCAGAGAATGGCGAAAGTCAGGACTATGTTGTTAATATAGTAAGAAGAGAAGCTGATCCAATACCAGATCCAGACCCGGTTCCAGACCCTGATCCATCAGAAGAGAATGGTTTTGATACAAGCTATGATATAGATGAAGAAGGAAGATTTATATCTGGACTTGAGGTTGGAAGTACAGCTGATGAGGTTATAAGCAGTATTTCATTTAAGAATGGATGTTATGGAAAGATATATGGCTCAGATTCAGCAGAGAAAACATCTGAAATAATAGCAACCGGAGACAGATTTGTTGTATATACATCAGATGGAGATGAGTATGCATCATACGCAGTTGTTATATATGGAGATGCTAATGGAGATGGCAAGATAACAAGTATTGATATGTTATATATTAAGAGACATGTCCTTGATATAAGAACTCTTACAGGTGCTTATTATAAGGCTGCTGATGCTAACCACGATGGTACAGTCAGCAGTATAGATATGCTGTATGTTAAGAGACATGTGCTTGATATCAGATATATTGAACAGTAATTATATTGGAGAATATTATGAAAAACATAAAAAGAATAACGGCATTAGTAATGGCAATGTTAATGAGCATATTAATGTTTTCTGGTCTGACTAATGTAAAAGCAGCACAGACAGCACATGTTTCTATAAGTTCTGCCAGTGCCAATGTTGGTGATGAAGTAACAATAAGAATTACAGCGTCATCTGATGTAAAGATAGAAATATGTGATCTGCGAATCAATTATGATGCAAGTATATTACAGTATGTAAGTGGATTTGATGCTGGAGGCGGTGGAACAGGCAGATTAATATCATCTGATAAAACTTCCTTTGATATTGTATTCAAGGCTATTAATCCGGGAACAGCAACGATTTCAGTTGATAAAGCAACATCATATACTGGTTCAGCGGATGAAGATTATATGTCATTAACAACATCTTCGGGAACTGTTACTGTAAAAGCTCCAGCCAACTATTCCTCAGACAACACATTAAAGTCCCTGCAGATAAGTCCGGGAACGCTTTCACCAGCGTTTTCACCAGACAGGACAACATATAATGCAACTGTTGATTCTGATGTTACAGAGCTTGTTGTAAGTGCTGTTGCTAATGACAGTGCTGCCAAGGTGAGCATAAGCGGAAGAAGAATGGACCCGGGCAGTAATACAACAACAATTACAGTTACTGCAGAAGATGGTTCAGTTAAGAAGTATATAATATACACAACAAGACTTGAGGATGGTCAGGAAGCAACAACTGAGGCTGAGTCAAAGACAGAAGAGGTTACAGAGACTCCTTCACAGACTGTTAATGATGATGGAACAGTTACAATAGATGGTAAGAAATATACAATTGTACAGGACTATTCAGACATTACAATTCCGGATGGATATCAGGAAGTGGATTATGAATACAATGGACAGAAGATTAATGCCATAAAAGGAATAAAGACAGGACTTGTCCTTATGTATCTTGAAAGTGAAGGTGGCAACGGCGGGTTCTATATATATGATGAGACTGCGAAAACATTTTCACCATACAACACTGTTGCAGAACCAGAGATAACATATGTTGTTCTGCCAATAACTAACTCATTAGAGAAACCGGCTGGCTATGCGCTTACCAAGTTTACAATGAATGGTAAAGAAGTACAGGTGCTTATGGATTCCGACAGACAGTATTGCCTGTTCTACGGAGTAAGCTCACTTGGTGAGAAAGGCTGGTTCAGATACAGAGTAAGTGATGGAACTATACAGGCATATTCTGTTGTTAAGACAACAGATTCTGATACAGTTGTTAAAGCTGATAACAGCAAGACATTTGGCGGTAACAGGTTCTGGCTTACAATAGTTACAATACTTGGCGTGATAATCGTTGCATTTATCGTTGTCACAATTATACTGGCTGCTAAGCTTTCTAAGGTTAAGAAGGTATTTAACATGGCTTCTAAAGATGGGGTTGACCTTGATGAATATACTGAGAAAGAGATAGAAGAGTATGATGAAGACGGTGAGGATGACGAGGACGCTGGCTTTGATGAAGAAGAATATTCCTTATACAAATCATACGGAGATGACAAATCCGGAAAGAACGATGTTGAAGAATTAAAGTTGTTTGACATTGACGACGAAGATAAGTAAATAAATGTTTAATGCCCTGATGGTTATAGATGTACATGTCTGTAAATTATCAGGGCATTTGTCATATAGGGTTGATTTTTTCTGGTATTCGTAAGATACTTGATAACATGATAGAACATATGTTGTGATGAGGAATAAGCTATGCCGAAGAAGAAATCTTCCAATGAACCAATAGAATATATAGACAGTCAGGCTTTTGATGAAGCGAAGGAGAAGATAATCGGCAAGAGCCACAATGACAAGGGTATAGGCACTTTGTCAGAAAAGACACTGCATGCAGTACTTAAAATGTATTATGAACCCGATGAGGATAATCACGAGGTTGCAATAGACGGCTACTATGCTGATATATATAATGAGCATGGAATAATTGAGATTCAGACAAGACAGCTTAACAAGTTAAGGGATAAGCTGTCAGTATTCCTGAATGAATATCAGGTCAGGGTTGTGTATCCGATGCCATATGAAAAATATCTAAGCTGGATAGAGCCGGAGACAGGGGATATTACTTCAAGAAGGAAGTCTCCGAAACGCTGCTCTATGTATGATGCAATGTTTGAACTGTATAAGATTAAAGCATTTTTAAAGAATCCGAATCTTAAGGTTACGCTGCTGCTGATTGACATGGAGGAGTATAAGCTTCTTAATGGCTGGAGTTATGATAAGAAGCGCGGAAGTGTGCGCTATGACAGGATTCCGGTTGGAATAAGAAAGGTTATTGAGCTGGACTGCCCGCAGGATTATATGCAGTTCGTGCCGGAAGGGCTTGAGAAGGGCTTTACTTCAGCGGACTTTGCAAATGCAGCGCATATTGACAGGCAGACTGCTGCCAGTGTACTTGCAATGCTTAATTACATGGAACAGGTGAAAAGAGTCGGAAAGACAGGCAATGCCTATATATATGATATTGAAGAACATTATTGAATGGAGATAGTATGTACTCTGTAAATGGAAACTGCTTTCGAATATCTGTAAGAAATCTTGTGGAATTCATGTGTGCAGAAGGTGATATTGACAATAGGAATACCGGCAGTAATGATGTAAAAATCATGCAGGAGGGTGCTAGGATTCACAGGAAAATCCAGCACAGCATGGGTACTATGTATCATGCCGAAGTGCCTTTAAAGATTGAGATACCGCTTGTGTCTGACTTAGGGATTGAATATGTCTTACAGGTTGAAGGCAGGGCTGACGGTATAATTGCAGATATTAATCATGACGAGGACGGCAATAAAGATCCAAAGGGCGATGTGATAATTGATGAGATAAAGACAATGCAGACAGATGTATCCCTGCTTAAAGAGCCGGTGTATGTGCATAAGGCACAGGCACTGGTATATGGTTATATCTATGCAAGCCAGAAGAAGCTGTCAAAGATTGGAATTCAGATGACTTATGTTACTCCTGAGCCGGAGACAGTCAATAAGTTTCTGGAAGAGTACACATTTGAACGGATTGAAGAATGGTTTACGAAGCTGATTACTGGCTTTAAGAGATGGACTGATTATACATTTGATGAGAGGCATAAAAGGACGGAGTCGGTTAAAGGACTTAAGTTTCCTTACGAATACAGGGAAGGGCAGAAGAATCTGTGCGTGAGTGTATACAGAGCTATCGAAGATAGTGCGAATCTGTATATTCAGGCACCAACTGGGGTTGGAAAAACTCTGTCAACTGTGTTTCCAGCTGTGCAGGCGTTAGGACAGCAGATGGCTGATAAGATATTTTATCTGACCTCCAAGACTATAACGAGAACTGTTGCGGAGGATACTTATGAGATACTGAGGGATAATGGGCTTCACATGAGAACTGTCACGCTTACTGCTAAGGACAAAATATGCCCGCTTGATGAACGCAACTGCAACCCCGTGGCGTGTCCTTATGCCAAGGGGCATTTTGACAGGATTAATGACGCTGTGTATGACATAATAACGAGCCAGATGGTTATTGGAAGGGATAATGTCATGGAATATGCGGACAGGCACAAGGTCTGCCCTTTTGAGATGTCGCTTGACGTTTCGTACTGGTGCGATGGAATTATATGTGATTATAACTATGTATTTGACCCGGATGCGTCACTTAAGAGGTATTTTGGCAACGGAGCGAAGGGAGATTATGTGTTTCTTGTGGATGAAGCGCATAACCTTGTGGACAGAGCAAGAGAAATGTACAGTGCTGTGTTGAAAAAAGAGGATTTTCTTGCAGCGAAGAAGCTTGTCAAGGAGATGGACAAGCGGCTTGCCGGCGCACTTGACAAATGTAACAAGCAATTGCTCGAATATAAAAGACAGTGCGATACCTTTATGGTTGTGAGCGGACTTGGCACATTTCCTGCAAGTCTTGAGCGTGTCATGGGACTTATGCAGAAGTTCATGGAAAGGCATAAGGGTGAGCCCGTCACTAACGAGCTGCTGGAGTTTTTCTTTGCAGTGAGACATTTTCTTAATATGTATGACTGTGCTGATGAAAAATACGTCTACTATAATGAGCATGATAACGATGGAAACTTTCTTGTACATCTGTACTGCGTTGACCCGTCAGGCAATATAAGTGAAAGACTTTCACAGGGCAGAAGCACTGTGTTTTTCTCAGCTACACTGCTGCCGGTGAATTATTTTAAAGAAATGCTTTCGGGTGATGTGTCAGAAAGAGCGGTGTATGCACATTCTTCTTTCGAGCCTGACAATAAGAGAATTGTCGTTGCCACTGATGTGACAAGCCGTTATACAAGAAGAAATGCAAAGGAGTTTGCCAAGGTACATGATTATATTATGCATATGGTATCTGGCAGAAGCGGAAGATACATGGTGTTCTTTCCGTCATATTCTTACATGGAGAATGTTCTTGAGTGCTTCAGGTGGAAAAGTGGCATCAATGTAGCTGAATGTGGTGGAGAAGATACATTTTTACCAGAGCAGTGTATTAATGTGCTTGTGCAGGGACGTTTTATGAAGGAGACTGATAAGGAGAATTTCTTATCAGCATTTTACGAGGAGCTGCCGGAAGGAGCTTCTCTCGTAGGCTTCTGCGTGCTTGGTGGAATATTCTCAGAAGGAATTGATTTAAAAGATGAGAGCCTTATCGGTGCTGTTATAGTAGGAACCGGGATTCCGATGGTGTGCAGGGAACGTAACATTTTAAGGGATTATTTTGATGAGTTTGGCAAAAATGGGTATTCATACGCCTATGTTATTCCGGGAATGAACAAGGTGCTTCAGGCAGCGGGAAGGGTTATAAGGACTGATACGGATAAGGGCGTTATTGCACTTTTAGACGACAGATTTATGACAGGTGAATATGAGAGCATGTATCCGAGAGAGTGGAACAGGATATATCCGGTGACACTTGGCAATGCTGACAGATGTATACGCGATTTCTGGGACGAACAGGGCTTGTAGACACATTTCATGTGTGATAAAATCCAAACAGATATTAATAAGGTCCGGATATAGATAATCCGGGGGATTATGGGAGAATGATATGATAGAAGAAGTTGTTTCTGTTGAACTTCCGGTTCATGAGAGACTGGTAGTCAGGAAGAACAGACTTATGAATAAAGAAGAGAACCTCAGCGCACCAAGAATATCGATTGTTACAGGTACTCATGGTGATGAGCTGGATGGTCAGTTTATATGTTATGAGATTATAAGAAGAATTGAAAGAGAAAAGGATAAACTTAAGGGAATTGTTGACATTTATCCAGATATTAACCCGCTTGGCATTGATACAGGTTCAAGAGGAATTCCTATGTTTGATCTTGATATGAACAGGGTTTTCCCTGGTGATAATAATGGTGCCATGGCTGAATATGTGGCAGCAGGCATTATTGAAGATATTATTGGAAGTGACTTGTGTATCGACATCCATTCAAGCAATATATTTGTAAATGAGATGCCACAGGTAAGAATTAATGATGATACACAGGAAAAGCTTCTTCCATATGCGAAGATGATGAATGCACAGTTTGTATGGATATATTCATCTATTACTGTGCTTGATGCAACTCTTGCCTACAGTCTTAACCACCTTGGTGTGCCTACTCTTGTTACAGAGATGGGGGTTGGAAACAGAATTACACCTAAGTATTGCAGGGATATTGTTGACGGTATATTTAACCTTATGTCACACATGGGAATATGGGATGATGAGCCAAAGGATGTGAATGATCCTATTATCTCTACAGAAGGTGAAGTAACATTTCTTACTGCTAAGGAGAGTGGAATATTCGTATCGGCTATTGATTCCATGGGAAGGATAGGGATTGGAACTCACATTGGCGATATTATTGAGCCTATTGAGGGAAGGATAATCCAGAGAATTGAATCACCTACTGATGGAATTATATTTACATTAAGAGAGAATCCGGTAGTACATAAGGGGGCTCTTATTGCGAGAGTTTATGGTGGCAGATAATGAAGAAAGAGATTATTTATTCGTTAAAAGGTATATACAGAGAAGATTATCAGATAGAAGGATACAGATTCGGTGGCGGAGAGAAGTCAGCATGTATCGTAGGTGCATTAAGAGGCAATGAGATACAGCAGCTGTATATATGTTCCCAGCTTGTTAAGGCACTTAAAGAGCTTGAAGCACATGGTGCTATATCGCACAATCACGAGATTCTTGTCATTCCATCTGTCAACAGATTTTCCATGAATGTAGGAAAGAGATTCTGGCCTACAGATAATTCTGATATTAACAGGGCTTTCCCGGGTGATGTTAATGGAGATACAACCAAGCAGATAGCGGGTACACTTTTCGAGAGAATTAAGGGCTACAGCTATGGAATACATTTTGCAAGCTTTTACATGCCGGGTGATTTCATACCACATGTCAAGATGATGGATACAGGATTCCAGAGTGCAAGTCTTGCCAATCTGTTCGGACTCCAGTACGTTGTCATAAGAAAGCCTAAGCCAATGGATACAGTAACGCTTAATTATAACTGGCAGATGAATGGTACTAATGCATTTTCAATATATACTAACAGCACAGATCTGATTGATGAGAAGTCTGCAAGACAGGCGGTATCTTCAGTACTCAGATTCTTAACAAGAATGGGTATACTTAAGTACAATAATCATAGTGGATACATAGCAAGTGTTATTAATGAGTTTGACCTTATGGCTGTTAAGACTTATGATGCAGGATTCTATAAGAGACTTAAAGAACCGGGCGACCCTGTATATCATGGTGAGCTTATTGCACAGATTCTTGATCCATGTGAGGGAACGGTGAAGAGTGAGATAATATCACAGACGGATGGCATTGTTTTCTTTGCCCACACAGGTCCTACGGTTATGGGTAATCAGGTTGTTTACAAGATAATAAGAAGAATGCATGAATAATTATTTGAAAATATGTTTTATTGTGATACAATAGTTAAATATTAATAATTAATATAA
>CAVBPJ010000079.1:0-11165 GCA_963597265.1 Evtepia sp.
CTAATACATATATTAGTAGTTTTAGAGAATCTATTCTTCAAACATTAGATGAGGTCTTGAAAGAAAAGCAATCAATATACGAGGATAGTACACCTACACAACCAATTAAATTTATTGAATAATATAACTAAAAATACCGTTGATGTTTTCAAGCATCAACGGTATTTTTAGTTATATTATTTCTTTTTCTTAAAATGTACTTCCGGAACAGCAACACTATCATATGTCACATGAGTCTTATTGCTGTTCTCAGCACTAACCATATCAGAAGATATATCTACATCATCATTATCAGCATCTCCCTTATGTATCTCTGGAATAGCCAGATTATCATATGACAGATTATAATCTTTCTTAGGAGTGTTACCTTTATTCTTAACTCTTTTAAATATATTAAACATAGCATTCCCTCCCCAACAATTATAATATATTAATAAAGAATGTAATAACAAGACTGTTAAGGAAATCGGCGAAAAGGCTTCCTATAAGTGGTATAAGAAGATAAGCCTTAACTGATGGAACATATTTGTCACATACAGCCTGCATATTAGCCATGGCATTAGGAGTAGCACCCATACCGAATCCGCAAGTTCCTGCAACAAGCACAGCTGCATCGTAATCTCTTCCCATAACATTGAATACAACAAAATATGTAAATAAAACAATAACAATAACCTGCGCTCCAAGAAGAATAACAAGCGGGAGAGCAAGTGAGGCAAGCTGCCATAACTTAAGTGTAATCATCGCCATACCTAAGAACAATGATAAACAGATACCACCAAGGTCATTAATCTCACCCATATGAATTACAAGCTTTCCATGTCCTGAATATTCTGCAATATTACGCATAAGAGCAGCTGCAATCATAGCTCCTATATATATAGGGAAAGTAAGACCTGTCTTAGTAAGTGCCCATGAAAAGATTGTTCCTAATCCTATAGCAAGTATAAGCTGGAATACGGCTGAAGCATACATTCTTGAGTGTCTTTCATGCTTCTTCTCATCTTCAACAAGAAGGCTGTCATCTTCTGGAATAGCTGTAGATAAAAGGTCTTTCTTTTCAATCAGTCTCTTACCTAACGGACCACCTACAAGACTTCCGAATATAAGTCCAAATGTAGCTGCGGCAGTACATATTGTCGTTGCACCCTGAACATTAAAATCTTCAAGTACCGGACCAAATGCGCCTGCTGTACCATGTCCTCCAACCATAGGAATAGAACCTGTACACATACCTATAAGTGAATTAAGTCCAAGGACTTTAGACAAGCCTACTGCAACACAGTTTTGTGTAAATATAAGCACAATGACCAGTCCTAAGAATATAACCATTGACTTTCCACCCTTCTTAAGTACTTTAAGATTAGCCTGGAAGCCAACTGATGTAAAGAAGAATACCATGCATACTTCTTTAAGTGTATCATCAAATGAGAACTCTAATATATGCGTTACATAGCATACACATGTAAATATAGCAAATAACAGACCTCCGACAACCGGAGCCGGTATACAGAATCTTTCAAGGAATTTGATTTTCTTTCGTAAATAGCTGCCCAGAAGCAGTACAAGTACTGCAATAGCAAGCGTCTGATACATATCTAACTGAACTTTCATTAAATTTCTCCATTCTTTATTACATTAACCTGATATACAGAATTAATTATTCTGTCAAAACTTTGATGCCATGCTCTGTATAATAAGCTGCCGCACCTGAATGAAATGGAATATCCACTCCACTGGTTGCTTCATTAATATCGAATGTAATATCAAGAGAAGTAGCATACTTAAAGTCGTTGGTATGCTCATATAAAGTCTTAGTCACATTCTTAATCACATCATCTGATAATGACTGCTTTGCAATCAGAACCGCTTTAACACCTATTGTTGTAACATCAGCATCCTGTCCCTGATAAGTTCCTGCCGGAATAGTGTACTTTTCGCAGAGGGAATATGCTGATAACATCTTATCAATACATTTGTCATCAAGACTTACAAGACGGATATCACATTCTTTAGAAAGCTGCTCAATAACTCCGGTTCTTGTTCCTGCAGTACAGAAAAATGCATCAATTTCACCATTCTTAAGCTTTTCTGCAGCTTCTGTATAATCCATGTTAACCTTATTAATAAGCTCATCTGTAATGCCACTCATCTTTAATATCTGTTCTGCATTCTTCTCTGTACCTGATTCCGAAGCACCAACACTTACTGTCTTATTAATCAAATCATCAATACTTGTAATACCAGAGTCTTTTCTTACAACAATCTGGCAAACTTCAGTATAAAGAGAAGCTACTGCTTTGTAGCCTTTCTGATACTTCTTATCAGCAAATGCTCCTGTTGCATTATAGGCATCACTTAACAAATCTGCCTGAACAATAGCAAGATCAATGTAGCCATCAGATATAAGTCTTAAATTGGCAACCGAACCAGCAGTAGTCGTAGTTTCAAATGTATATCCATCAATTTCTTTATCAGCAAGCTCTGTAAATGTGCTTGCAAATGAATAATACATTCCACCAATATCTGCCGCACCAAATTTCAGGTTCTTACTATGCCCGCTGCAGCCTGCCATGACAAACAGCATACAGGACATTAAAATACATAATATTTTCTTCATTCATTTATCCTCGTAATAATAATTCTTTCTCGTAAACCTTACCGTCCTTTATGTACATTCTAGGAACACGCTTACTTACTGCACATGTCAGCTCATACGGAATAGTTCCTGCAAGCTGTGCCATATGCTCGATAGGATTAGCCTTACCAAATATCTCGACTTCGCTTCCTACATCAACATTCATCTTATCAGTAAGATCAATCATGCACATATCCATGCATATCTTACCTCTCTGTGGAGCAGGACCTTCCTCAGTCATAAGCTCATATCTGTTAGAAAGACATCTGAAATATCCATCAGCATATCCATAAGGAACAACACCCATTCGTGTCTTTCTCTCTGTCTTATATATTCCGCCATAGCTTATTGCTGTTCCAGCAGGGTAAGTCTTAATCGTGCTTACAGTTGTTTTAAGAGACATAACAGGCTTAAGTCCAAGCTCCTGTGCAAAATCTCCATAGCCATAGAGCAGAAGTCCCGGTCTTACCATATCAAGCCATGTTTCCGGATATCTTGCAACAGCACCCGTATTGGCACAATGTCTTATCTTGAATTTCTTTCCAAGCTTTTCTTCAACCGCATCGATTACGCTTGTAAACAATTCAAACTGATGCTTTGTATAAGCTTCACATTCTTCTCCGAATTCATCAGATACAGCAAAATGTGTGAATATTCCCTCAGCATCAAGTCCCGGAAGCGAACATCCCTCACATATTCCTTCAACACCGCTGTCAAAGTAATCACCATCGCACAGATATCCAAGTCTTGACATACCTGTATCAACCTTAATGTGAATCTTCAATGTACCTCCGCATCTTACGGCTTCTTCACTGTATTCAAGTGCCTTGGCCTTACATGTAACAGCCTGTGTTATATTGTTCTTAATAAGCTGCTCAACCTCTTCCTTAGGAGTATGACCAAGTATAAGAATTGGCATTGTAATTGAATTATGTCTTAATTCTATAGCTTCATCTATACTGCTGACAGCAAGATAATCTGCGCCTAATTCCTGTAACAGTCTGCTTACCTGAACAGAACCATGTCCATAGGCATCAGCTTTTACAACGCCTAAGAACTTAACATTCTCTCCTATTCTTTTTCGTAATGTTTCATAATTATGTGCAAGTGCGTCCATATCTATTTCAGCCCATGTTCTTCTTAATGTTGAATCCATATCAATCTGCCTCCATTATCTAAACATACTTAGCTATTTTACCATTTAATTGCTAAATAGTGAATAATTTTTAAGTTAATTTTAGGTTGACATTTTATAGTAATGCCATAAGAAAGATAAAAGGTATCAGATGGGAGGAATCCGTATGAATAAAAAACTATTTGCTTTATTAAATATATGCACTTTATTTTTAAGTCTGTTATTAACAGGATGTTCAGAAAAAGATTCTAATGTGACAACGAACAGCTCACTTCCTTCATATGTAATATGTGCTGATAATAATTCTGTTCTTGAATATGAAACTAACGATTCATTATCAACTGATGAAATTCCAGAACGCAGTATAGTATGCTGGGGTGACAGCATGATGCAGGGCGGTGGTTGTAATGAAGCATATATATACTCAGATAATGGTGTTGAAGACATTTCTTACTTTACAACTCCATCCGCATTACAATATTTTACTTCAATCACAACTTACAATTTAGGAGTAGGCGGCGAAAATTCTTATTACATATCTTTAAGAGCTGGAGGAATTCCTATATACACTGACCGCGATATCTACATAACTGATCATTCGTCAGCATATGTCCAATTCATAGATGAAAATCAAGAAATCGTTAACATGGATGACTACAGCGGATATGGATATGAAGATAACGCATATCCCGACACTGTATATATTAATGATGTCTTATGTTACGTTGAAAGAGCTGATGACGGATTGTATATCTCAATATGTTCTGATGCGGATTACGATTCTGTAACCGAAATGTATATTAATGCATGGACAAGGGTTATTCCTAAAGCAGCTTACGACCATCGTAATGATATTCTTGTTCTCGAAATGGGAAGTAATGGCGGCTGGGATAATGACTATGATGAGCTTATCAGACAATATCAGAATATAATTGATAACAGCTATTATTCCGATTACATTATTGTTGGTGATACCGATGACCCTGGTAAATCTGCTGACGCATATCAGTATGTTTATGATAAAAATGGTGACTATGCCGGACATCATGCAACATTATGGGAACAGGCTCTGCAGGATGCATTCGGTGATCATTTCCTTAATACCAGACTTTATCTTATGGAAAATGCGCTTTCTGACTGTGGACTTACTCCAACTGACAATGATATAATTGATATACAGACAGGCAATCTGCCTGAACAGATTCGTGCCGATTATACACATTTTAACTCTTATGGATATTATTCCAAAGCAAAAGCTATATACTTAAAAGGTATCGAGCTTGGCTACTGGGATTAATATATTAAAACCGGAGGCTTATATGAGAATATTATTAGTTGAAGATGACCGCTCACTATCAAGAGCTGTATCAACTATATTACAGAAGAATAATTATGTCGTTGACTGTGTTGACAATGGTCAGCTTGCTCTTGATTATCTTGAGCAGGACATATATGACGCAGTAATAATGGACATTATGATGCCCGTAATGGACGGAATTACTGCTTTAAAGAATCTTAGAAAACGTGGAAATAATATTCCTGTCATTATGCTTACAGCCAAGACAGAAATCGATGATAAAGTAGAAGGTCTTGATAATGGCGCTAATGACTATCTTACCAAACCATTTGACACAAGAGAGCTTCTCGCCAGATTAAGAGTACTTACCCGCAGTGAAAGACAGCATGACAATGTTCTGACTCTTGGCAATATAACTCTTAATACAACTACATGTGAATTATCATCGGCAACAGGCTCATTTCTCCTTACCAATAAAGAATATCAGATGATGCTTATGTTTATGAACAATAAAGAACAGGTTATTTCTGCAGAACATTTTATGGAGAAAATATGGGACAGTGAATCTGATTCTGACATCAGTACCGTATGGACTTATATATCTTATCTCAGAAGAAAACTCGAAGCTTTAAAGTCTGATTATTCTATTGCTACAAGAAGAAATATGGGCTATTATTTAAAAAATAATAACGAATAAAGAGGGTATACAATGAATAAAATCAAAAAAGTATATGACTATAACGATAAAATGCTTACCCGTTTAAGAATTCAGTTTATAGTCCTTTCAATGGCAGTAGTAATAACTATGCAGGGATTTATTGTGTATACAAGCGTAAGAAATACATACAATAAGATGGTCGCCAAATCCGACCATCTTGTTTCGTCTATATACATTAATGTTCTTGATAAAAAGCCGGTTAAAGCAGATGCACGATATTTCTATATTACATTTGATAAGGACGATAAACCACGGACTATTAATGTTGATAACATATCTGATATCTCTGAAGATGAGGCTCTGGCTATATATCATGAAGCTTATGATACCGGCGAACTTGATGGATTTTACAATGGTTACAGATATTGTATATATGAAAAAGAGAAACGTACAATTGCAGTATTCGTGCTTCGAAGTAATATGATAGATGATGTTAAGAAAACAGCTGTTTCACTTATTGAAGCATCATGTGCAGGTCTTGCAGTTATGCTTCTGATTCTTATATTTGCTTCAAAGCTTATTGTTATGCCTATTGCTAAAGCCCACCGCAAGCAGAAAGAGTTCATAACCTCTGCAAGTCATGAGCTTAAAACCCCAATAACTGTAATAAGAGCAGATGTTGATATATTACAGATGGATGATTCTGATAATGAATGGCTCGCCGATATCAAGAAACAGGCTGAGAATCTCACTACCATGACTAACAATCTTGTAGCACTTGCGCGTATGGATGAACGCAATGGTAATATTACACGCGTTGATTTTCCTGTTTCAGATCTGGCAGGTGAAGTTGTCCATTCATATAAAGCGCTTGCCATTGATTCGGGAAAACATTTTACATATGATATTAAACCTAATCTTTCATGCCGCGGTGATGCAGCTTCTGTAAGACAGCTGTTTACTATACTTCTAGATAACGCATTCAAATATTCACCTGAGAATGGCAATATTAACTTTGCATTATCAACCTCTGGCAGCTACATAACACTATGCGTAACTAATGACGTGGAACATATTGATAAAGGTCTTACTGACAGAATGTTTGACAGATTCTACCGTGCTGACTCTACTTCTGCAAGAATAACAGGTTTCGGTCTTGGACTTTCAATTGCCAAAGCAATCGTGGCTGAACATAACGGAAGTATCAAAGCCAAAGCCAACGGTCAACATGAAATTGTTATTAAAGCACAGCTGCACATTAAATAATTCATATACATTTTAAGTCATATACACTTTACAGAAGGAGAGTTTAACATGCATATATCAAAAAACTCAGCCACACATATTGTTGAAGAAATCTCTAAACTTGTAAAACAGAATATCAATCTTATGGATGAAACAGGACATATAATTGCCAGCTGTGATAAGTCTAGAATAGGTAATTTCCATTATGGTGCATATAAGATAATATCTGAATGTCTTGATGAATATGTAATTGAAGAAGATGATGCATCCAAAGGCATAAAGAAAGGCATTAATCTTCCTCTTGAACTTGATGGTGAAATCGTTGGCGTCATTGGTATGACCGGAATGTATGACGAAGTTATATCCTCAATCAAACTTGTTAAGAAGATGACAGAGATTCTTCTTATGGAAAGCCGCGTCAGTTATCACCAGTTGATGGATAAGCGTGTTCGTAATGCATTTTTCGAAGAATGGCTGATTAACAGCGGATACAAGAATACTGATGAACTTGAAGAAAGAGGTAAATCATTAGGTATTGATATCAATCGTCCGAGAAGAGTATTTATCGCAAGTATTGATGGACTTGATAATTATAAAGATTCACAGGAAGGTCAGTCCAAAATTGCCAAATTCGAGAATGACGTAGCAGCATTTCTTAACCGTAATAACTGCAAGACACATTTTAGAAATGCATCAAGACAGATTATTATTGTTGATGATAAACCTACTGCTAATATTGTAGCATTTGCCAAAGAACTTTCCGATTATATATGGAACAAAGAAAATGTCGAGTTAAATATAGGCATTGACGGCGGTTCAAGTGATGATATGCATGTATCATATATTCAGGCACACAGAGCATGGAGTGCTGCTGCAACTGAACATGAACAGATAACATGCTACGAGAATATGAGCCTTGAACTCCTGCTTAGCAGCGTTCCAATGGAAGTAAAACTCGAATATCTTAAGAAAATATTCAGTAATTCAAGCAATGAAGAACTTGCTGAACAGATATCACTTCTTAAGGCATATTTTAATGCACAGGGTTCAATTCAGACGGCAGCAGATAATCTGTACATTCACAAGAATACACTACAATACAGAATAACAAAGCTGAAAGAGCAGACCGGCTATGATGTAAGAAAACCATCTGAGTGTCCTGCACTTTTCCTCGCATACACTATTGCTGAAGAGATTGAATCTGAAAATTACGATTTAAACATATTGTTACACAGCACGAAATAATTTTATATTTTATAGCTTCTATACCATATCATTAATGACACCTCCATGTTATGATTGCATCATACAAAGCACAAGCATTTGTGCAGTTCGTACAAATTTCATAAGAAAAGGGGTGTTTTTTATGTCAGGTATACCACTGATAATCGCATTCGTCTTAGCTATCATTGTAATGATAGTAGCCATCTCTAAGTTTAAGGTTCATCCTTTCTTAGCAATTATGGCAATTTCTCTTATTCTTGCAATCATTGCAGGAATTCCTTTCGTTGACACAGTAACGGAAGATGGAAAAACAATAGCCGGAATTCCAACCGTAATCGGCTCCGGCTTCTCAGGAACATTCAGCAGCATCGGTATTGTTATTATATTAGGTGCATTAATTGGATCAGTTCTTGAAAAAACAGGTGCAGCTTTAAAGCTTGCAGATATGGTAATTAAAGTTGTAGGTAAAAAGAGACCTGAACTTGCCATTGAACTTATGGGATGGGTTGTTTCAATCCCAGTATTCTGTGATAGTGGTTTCGTAATTCTTAACCCTATCAGAAAAGCCCTTGTAAAGAGAACAGCAGCATCAAGTGTTGCCATGACTGTTGCATTGTCAGCAGGTCTTTACATATCACATGTATTCATTCCACCAACACCTGGTCCAATAGCAGCTGCTAATACTCTTGGAGTTGGCGATAACCTTTTACTTGTAATGGGTCTTGGTGTTGTTTGTTCAATATTCCCTCTTATTGCTGGTCTTATCTATGCCAAGTTCATCGGTAAGAAAGTTAAGAGTGCAGATGAGACAACAGATAACGGTGAAGTAACTAAGACATATGAAGAACTTGTAGCTGAATACGGCAAGCTTCCTAACGGATTCAATGCTCTTGCTCCAATCCTTGTTCCTATTATCCTTATGGCTTTAGGTTCAATTTCTTCTATGGCTGGATGGACAGGCGCACTTAATACTGCCTGCACCTTCTTAGGAAAACCTATTATCGCTTTAGCAGTTGGTACTATATTCGCAGTTATCCAGCTTGCTACAGCACATAAGATGTCAGATTTCTACAACATTACTAATGAAACATTAAAGACTGTTGGTCCTATTCTTTTCGTAACAGCAGCAGGTGGAGTTTTAGGAAAGGTTATCTCTTCAAGCTCAATGGTAAGCTTTATTACACAGCATGCAGAAGTTCTCTCTGCAGTTGGTATATTCTTCCCATTCCTCCTTGCAGCTATCTTAAAGACAGCACAGGGTTCTTCAACAGTTGCCATCACAACTACAGCAGGTATCATTGCTCCTTTACTTACAGCACTCGGACTTGCAACTCCAGCAAGAACAGTACTCTGTGTAATGGCTATCGGTGCTGGTGCCATGACTGTATCACATGCTAATGACTCATACTTCTGGGTTGTTACTAACTTTGGTGAGATGGATCCTGAACAGGGATATAAAACACAGACAATGTGTACTTTAATAATGGGTATTGCAGCAATGATTGAGATATTCGTTCTCTCATTATTCCTGTAATCCTGTGTAACCTATAAAGGCTGTTATGCAAAATGTATCAGATAATTTTTGTATGACAGCCTTTATTGTCCCAATATAAGCACATTTGACTAAACATATAACATGTGTTTTACTATATTAATATCAGTTAGGAAGGTGGTTAATTATGAATAAAAAGTTACGAGATATATCCGATAAAATAATTGATTCTGCCATTAAAGCCGTTCTACCTGATTCCGCAGTTAAAAGAGCGTTAGAAGGTCAGAATTTCACTGGCAAAATAATTCTGATTGCAGCCGGAAAAGCAGCATGGCAGATGGCATACGCAGCAAGTGAATACCTTGGTGACCGCATAAGTAATGGTGTTGTTGTTACGAAATACGGACATGTTAAGGGAGATATACCACATATTACATGCTATGAAGCAGGACATCCTGTTCCTGATGAGAATTCTTTCAAAGGAACTCAGGCTGCACTTGAAGCAGTAAGTGGACTTTCCAAAGATGATACAGTTCTGTTCCTATTATCAGGGGGCGGAAGTGCTCTGTTTGAAAAGCCTAAGATAAGTGGTGAAGAATTACAGGATATAACAGGTCAGCTTCTTGCTTGTGGAGCTGATATTGTAGAGATTAATACAATCCGTAAGCGCCTGTCTGAAGTAAAAGGTGGCCGTTTTGCCAAATTATGTGAACCAGCTCATGTATTCTCAATTGTTCTTTCTGATATATTAGGAGATCCTCTTGATATGATTGCCTCTGGTCCTGCCTGCCCTGATTCATCAACATGTGCAGACGCAAGACATATAATTGAGAAATACAATATCAGAATCTCTGACAAAGCTAATGAATTGATAGATATTGAGACACCTAAAGAACTTACCAATGTTACAACACATATCAACGGTAGTGTTAAGGAATTATGCCGTGCAGTAGCTGATGAATGTACTGCATATGGATTTGAACCGGTTATACTTACAGACCAGTTATGCTGTCAGGCAAAAGAAGCCGGAAGTTTTCTTGCATCAATTGCCAAGACACACGCACAGTCTGGAAAGAAACTTGCCTATATTGCCGGCGGTGAAACTGTCGTTAATCTTACAGGACACGGAAAAGGCGGACGTAATCAGGAGATTGCTTTATCTGCTGCCGACGGAATTAAAGACATGTCCAATGTAGCAGTATTCAGCGTTGGAAGTGACGGAACTGATGGTCCTACAGATGCTGCCGGCGGATATTCTGATGGCGATACATATACAGAATTACATTCTAAAGGCATAGATATATTCGAGGTTCTCAAGAACAACGATGCATATAATGCACTTAAAGAATGTGGAGGTCTTGTTATAACAGGTCCGACAGGAACTAATGTTAACGATGTTGCTGTCCTGCTTATTGATTCATAAAACATCAAAATAATATTAATTTCTTATATTTATTTTTCAAAAAAGAATAATAT
>CAVBPJ010000080.1:0-10828 GCA_963597265.1 Evtepia sp.
GTTTATAGGTATATTTATGAATATTGAAGATTTTCAAAGAAAATATCGCCAATATTTGCCTATAAATCATGAAAATTTTTTATTCTTATAGGTTAAGCCAATATCTTGGAATTAAACTTTGAAAATCTGAAACATGAATTGAAAAAAGAGAGGAGACTTCTTATGAAACTTGCGTGTATTACCGGAGCATCATCCGGCATCGGAAAAGAATTCGCATATCTGCTTGCGGACCTTGAATATGACCTGATTCTGGTTGGAAGAAATACAGATGCGCTGCATGAAATTGCTGATAATGTAGCTGTCAGGTGCAAATGTATCACATGTGACTTATCTGATGAGAAATCCTGTGTAAAGCTTGGCAAGAAACTCCGCAAATATCCACTTGATATTATGATTAATAATGCCGGATTCGGAGAGCTTGGAGAATTCACAGAAACAAAGTTAAAGAATGACCTGAACATGATTAATGTTAATATTAAAGCTGTGCATATACTTACAAAAGCTGTACTTCCGGGCTTTATACAGCGTGACAGAGGCTACATCATGAATGTTGCATCAAGTGCCGGACTGCTTCCTGGTGGACCATATATGTCTACTTATTATGCAACCAAGGCATATGTGACAAGCCTTACTACTGCAATACACGGGGAACTGCGCGACTTAAAGAGCAATGTGCACATAAGCATGCTCTGTCCAGGCCCTGTTGATACTAACTTCAACAATGTTGCCAACGTGAAGTTCGCATTATCAGGAATTCCTGCTGACTACTGTGCTTATTATGCACTCTGTAAAATGTTTACAGGAAAACTTACTATTGTTCCGACATTTACGATGAAAGCCGGAGTTTTTGGCAGCAGATTCCTGCCAAGACAGGTGCTTGCCTTTATGACAGGACACCAGCAAAAAAAGAAAACAGACAATATCTGATATGATACTGCCTGCCACTGACTCAGAATTTTTTGGAAAATATTATATTCTTTCTTTCAACGAGTACTGCCTTGTTGAAAAACACATCAACTGCAGCCTTGTAATCAGCCATTCTCTGGGATTTCTTGATTGCCTTGATTTCTTTCTTGCAATCATCAAACACATATTCCATATAACACCACATTTCTTTCATTCGATGTATGGCATGTGTGTCGCCCGGCATTATGGCTGTTCGGGCTGCGTATACAAGATCATGAAGCTCCTTCATAAGCTTTTTATCAGCATTAAGGTCACGCACCATCTCCGCAGGATTATCGTCTGTTAATACATTAATCAGACCTGGGTCTGCGATAAGCCCTCTTCCAAGCATAAATGTATCAACCTCCGGGAACAGCTCTTTCATCTCAAGAAAATTCTTTCTTGTAAATATGTCTCCGTTAAGCACAAGTTTATTCCTGCTGTTATCCACTGCGTAGCGGAAAGCGTCAAGATGAAGCTCATTTCTATAATAATCTGTGCGCACTCTCGGATGTACAATAAGCTCCTCAAGCGGATATGCATTGTACACATCCATTATCTGTGGGAAGCTGTCGTCATCTTCAACTCCGATTCGTGTCTTGACCGAAACCTTGATATTCTCTCTTATAAATGTGTCCTCAAACACCGCATCAAGAAAACGGTCAAGCTTTTCTGTGTCTCGAAGCATTCCCGAACCTTTATCCTTTGACACAACTGTGCCTGACGGACATCCGGCATTAAGATTAATCTCGCTGTAACCGTATTTTTCATAAAGCATTCTGGCCGTCCAGATAAAATCCTTAGCTTCATTAGTCATTACCTGCGCAACCGTGTAAGTATCCTTATTATGCTCGCGGTCTATGTCCCTTATCTCTCTTGCAAGAAAATTCTCTGACTTGTTCGGCGAGATAAATGGTGTGAAGTATTTCGCAATTCTGCCTTTTCCAAATGTTTTCTCATAGGCATTACGGTATGTAAAATCTGTAAGCCCCTCCATCGGAGCCATATATATAGTATTATTCATGTACTGTATCTTTCTGTTATTCTAGTGTAAATGTGCCGTTGCTGTTAGTAACAATGGCTGTCTCAAAAAATTCTTTAACTGCCTTTATCATGTATTCTGTGTCCATAATTCCTGCTGTCTCGTAAGGTGAATGCATTGCAAGCTGCGCAAGCCCGATATCTACTGTATTCATTGACACATGGCAGTTAGCTATGTTTCCGAGTGTTGACCCACCCGGAATATCTGAACGGTTGGCAAATTCCTGCGTAGGAACTCCCGCCCTTGTACATATTTCTTTAAATATTGCCGCAGAAACCGCGTCTGTAGTGTATTTCTGGTTGGCATTGTATTTGATGACTATTCCCTTATTCATATGAGGTCTGTTAGTCGGATCGGCTTTTTCCTGATAATTAGGGTGAACCGCATGTGCATTGTCCGCTGAAAGCATGAAAGAACCTGCGCACGCTCTTATATAATCCTCATTATCCTTGCCGGCACATGCTGCAATACGCATAAGCACATCTGATAAAAATGTTGAGTCAGCCCCCTGCTTGGTGCTGCTGCCAACCTCTTCATTGTCAAATACTGCGCATACTGCAACGCTTTCCTGATTGCTCTCGTCACTGTCTATAAGTGCATTCATGCATGAATATGCACACATCACATCATCAAGTCTTGGTGCTGATATGAATTCGTTATCAGCGCCCCAGATAGTTCCTGCCTGTCTGTTGTACAGAAACAGATCACTGCTTATCACTGACTCTTTATCCGTCTGTGCAGCGTCAGCAATTATACTGTCGAAAAGTCCTTTGGACTCTGCCTCTCCTATAAGCGGAATCATGTCTTTCTGTGCATTATAATTAAGTCCTGTGTTGGCTTCCCTGTTCATGTGAATTGCAAGATTAGGAATTATACACAAATCTCTGTCCACATTTACAAGGACAGGTTTTAATACTGCACCTTCTCTTACTATTGCCCTTCCTGCAACTGAAAGAGGTCTGTCAAACCATGGTGCCATAAGCATACCACCATATTTTTCCACATTTAACGAAACATAATTCTTATCCGGTGTCAGTTCAGGATTCTCCTTCACCTTAAATGATGGTGAATCGCTATGTGCGGCTGCTATCTGATAATTGGTAAAGCCCTCTGCCGCCGGCATTCTGAAAGCTATTATGGAAGAATCATTTCTTGTAACATAGTATTTGCCACCTGATATAAGATGCCACCTGTCTCTTTCATTAAGACGCACAAATCCCGCGTCGTCCAGCAAATCCATAAAATTCGCCGTAACATGAAATGCACTCGGGCTTTTCTCTATGAATGACATCATATCTTTCGATACATTAATAAATGTGTTTTCTTCCATATGTTCCTCCGTTCTGCCTTTTCGTTGCATGTCTCTGCATTATTATCTTATATAATCTTATCTTCTATGTCTTCTTTTTCTCTTGTTGTTCTGTGCCATTACAACTACTGTTATAATTATTGCAGCAACTATTACAACCACAATAACCACAAATATTACAACTATGCTGCTAGATTCTTTCTTTCCGTTAATATCTGATACTTTATTGTCTGCTGTCTGTGCGTTGTCGTCTGATACCACATTTGCAGCATACTCCCTGTAAACAGTCTGGTTACACAGGCTGCATGTTCCTGCTTCTATTCCGTCCTTCTTGTCTGTGCTGGCTGCTTCTTTCACAACACTGTAATTATCAACCTTGTGCTCATGTATTGTGTATGTATCTGAATATGTATAACCACAAGTGTTACATGTATGTGTTGTGTAGCCGAAATCCGTTGCTGTTGCCTGCGTTACTGTGTCAGTATATGAAGGATTGCTGCACATTTCAGGAAGCAGTGTAACTGAATAATCATATGTCTCATTTCTCTTGAAATCTGATGTGAAGCCCGAATATGCGTATGTCCAGTTCATGACCTCGCCCATATTAGCCTGACAGTATGCGCGGCGGTCTGTATTGTCCTCGAAAAATGTTATCATTCCCTTGACTTTGTTGTTAAGCACTTCTCCCTGATATGTCTGTGACAACTCATATGGATACACCATATACATTCCGACAAGTCCGCCATCATGCACATAGCCGTGGTCTGAATCATATCCATCTATTGTTATAGAACAATTTCTTATATTAAGGAAACCCGCTGCATAAGCACCACCCATAAACTGCTCATCTCTTACAGCTGCATCTGTATCAACGCAGACAAGTGTTACATCTGTAGTGATGCCGTCAAGATTGCCGCTTCCAAATCCGGCAATTCCGCCTGTTCCCCACATCTTAGCTGAATCTGTGAGTGACACATATGTATCTTTGATTGTACAGTCTGATATATCGCTGTTATCTGCAAGTCCGGCTATTGGTGCTGCAAAACATGGCTCTGTTGTCGTTACTTCGACTCTCGCACCATATATGTTCAAACCTGTTACTTTCGCATCCTTAAGCACGCCAAAGAAACCTGCTCCGTATGTTTCGTACTCTTTTCTGTTACCGTCATAGGTCATCATTGTCTGCTTACTTACTGTCTTTACTGACAGGTTAAGTATGCTGTGTCCATTACCATCAAATGTGCCTGAAAAATCCCATGGTGTCCACTCAATTCCAGTCATATCGATATCTGTCATCAGCTTGTAATTACCTGTGACATTCTTTGCAGCTTCCACAAGCTCTGATGCTGTGCGGATTTCTGTGTACTCTGATGCCGTACTTCCTGAATTCTCCGCTACGCTGCCTGCTGTCACATTACCGCCTGTAACATTATTTTCTGTAACAATGCCACCCGCTGTCTGTGTATCTGCATTTGCCATATTAACCGGCAGGGCTGTTGCTGCAAGTATTACTGCGGCTATCGCTGCGGCTTTTTTAATGTATGATTTGTTAAACATTGTGCTGCCTTTCTTACCTCTTAATATAATTTCTGTTTCCATTAATTAAGTTGTTCTTCAACCGGGTTTGATTATAGCTCATAGAAATGGTGTGGTCTAGGGGGTATTGTGTTTTAGTTTAGGGATTATGAGAGGCGAGAGGAGGGGAAGACGGACGCCGGGTTAATTGGCATATTTCCTTCGGCAGACACGCTCTCGCTCGATGAAAAACGTAGCGGTACTAAACTCGCCCGGGGGCAGCCGCCAAAGGCGGCTCCCCCGCCTCGTTAAGTGCCGACGTTTTCCAACGGTCTGCTCCAGGAAATATACACAATTAACACGGCTGACTTTCTCCCAACCTCTTTCAATCCCGAAACTAACCCCCCCCTTCGGTGTCGCTTCGCTCACCGGCGTATGTGAAACTTTTGAGGTATGCCACCATTTAATTCCCCCCACTGCTATACTCTCCCAGGCGTAAGAACTAATTTCAATCGTCACAATCAAATCAATCCCCCCTACGACAACCGTTACGTCACTCCCCCACCAGATGAGCTTGCGATATCTGGACGGGGGCGATATACGGGAGGCGACAACGTAAGCGGCGGGCGGGTGGATAGTGTTGGTTTCAGACCGTTGGAAAACGCCTGCACTTAACGAGCTAAGGCTGTCCGCCCTATGGCGGCTGCCTGTGGCGAGTTTAGTACAGCTGCGTTTTTCATCGAGCGGGAGCGCGTCTGAAAACGACACTATCTCCCGCCCGCAGCGTCCCCTGCCACCACCTCCCGTATGTCACATCACCTCACCCCACATATCACAACTCAAACTTAAGTATCTCACAATTCTTTATCTTAAACGCCGAAAACTCCTCATTTCCCATATCTTCAAAATATGACTTCACCATTCTTGCAATCCCATTATGCGCAACCAAAAGATATGTTTTATCAGGCTGTGCCTTGATATCATCAAGCAGATTATATATACGCTGTGCAAGATGAAGCATTGTCTCACCTCCATCAAAGCTGCATATGAAGTTGCATTTGGCTTTTGCAAATTCTTCTCCATCTCTTGGTGTTGACTCATACTTACCGAAATTCTGCTCCTTAAGTCTTATCTCTTCACGGGCAGGTATTCCTGTAATCTCTGATACATGAAGTGCTGTATCTTTCGCTCTTATAAGTGGTGAATACAGGATTTCATCTATGTGTATTCCATCTGCTAAAATCTTCTTTCCTAACTGTATTGCCTGTTCATGGCCTAAATCTGTAAGTGGTGAATCTGTTGCACCACATATCTTGTTCTCGACATTCCAGACGGTCTGGCCATGTCGGGTAAAATATACTGTTCCCATTGCGGTTTCTCCTTTTCTCCTTGTTATGGTTGGTGGATGACGAACGGACGCCGGGTTAATTGGCATATTTCCCTGCACAGACACGCTCTCGCTCGGTGAAAAACGTAGCGGTACTAAACTCGCCCGTGGCAGCCGCCAACGGCGGCTCCCCCGCCTCGTTAAGTGCCGACGTTTTCCAACGGTCTGCTCCAGGAAATATACACAATTAACACGGCTGGCTTTCTCCCAACCTCTTACAACTACGAAATACCTGTGGCGGTATCGCTTCGCTCACCGGCGTCTGTGAAGCCTTGTGGGCACACCACCATTTAACTTCCGCTGCTATAACCTCCCAGTCATAAGAAATTACCCCGATTCCAGTCGTCACAATCAAATCAATCCAAACCCCACGACAACCGTCCCGTCACACACCCCCGCCGGTACCACCAGATGAGCTTGCGATATCTGGACGGGGTGCGACATCCGGGAGGTGACAACGTGAGCGGCGGGCGGGTGGATAGTGTTGGTTTCAGACCGTTGGAAAACGCCTGCACTTAACGAGCTAAGGCTGTCCGCCCTATGGCGGCTGCCTGTGGCGAGTTTAGTACAGCTGCGTTTTTCATCGAGCGGGAGCGCGTCTGAAAACGACACTATCTCCCGCACGCAGCGTCCCCTGCCACAACCTCCCGTATGTCACCTCACAGCTCAATTCCTGCAAGATCCTCCTTCTCCAGCATCGCCAATATATTCTTATCAACATCCTTCATCCCAACTATCCTAGTTGCCTGATTGGATATCGCTTTCTCAAGATAGTTTCTCACATCTCTCGCATTGGCATACCCTTCCGGCTTATTAGCGACACGCTCCGCAAAGAATCTTCTCGCCTCTTCTAAGGCGTCTCTTGATAACATGTATTCCTGCTTCTTGCAGTTATTTATAAGTATCTCAACCTCTTCCTCGGCTGTGTAGTCCTCAAAGTTGATGAATTTGTTGAATCTTGAACGCAGTCCCGGGTTAGAATCTAAGAATTCTTCCATAAGCTCAGTATAGCCTGCTACTATTACAACTAAATCATCTCTGTGGTCTTCCATTCCTTTTAATAATGTATCTACTGCTTCCTGACCGAAGTCGCCCTGACCTTTGCCATTAGTAAGTGTGTATGCTTCATCTATAAAAAGTACACCGCCAAGCGCGGACTCTATTACTTCCGCCGTCTTGGTTGCAGTCTGACCTATGTATCCGCACACAAGCCCTGACCTGTCTACTTCTACAAGATGACCTTTGGATATTGCACCTATTGCCTTATATATTCTGGCAAGCAGTCTTGCGACTGTCGTCTTTCCTGTTCCGGGATTTCCCATGAATACAAGATGTTTGTTGACACTTGTCTGCTTCATGCCCATCTGCTCACGCATTTTCTGGACTTTAAGAAGATTAATAAGCGCATTAACATCTTCTTTAACTGCAGTAAGTCCTGTCAGTGAATTAAGCTCTGCAATAAGTTCATCGGCGTCCGGCTCTTTTTCTTCTGCTGTCTCTGCCTGTATTGCCGCACTCTTGTAATCTGGACGCAGCAGACCATATGACTTAAGATTCTCATCTAACATCACACAATATGATGATAAAACATTTATCTCAACCTCAGTACTCCCGGTGTTTGCAGCCAGATATTCCTGCCCCAGTCTGCGGTAGGTTTCTGCCAGTGTGCGCGCCTCTTTATTATCGTATCTGTCGTTCTTAATCTTGTGACCGGCATTGGCAAGTATGAAATACTTAAATGTCTCCGGCACTCTTGTGATATATCCTGCGCCAAGCATGTTGCGGTTCTTGATATCAGCCGCCATCGATGCGCTCACATCAAAGCCCAGTTTCTTCTTTATAAATGCTTTCTCTTCCTCACCATATCTTCCATCTATCATCGATATGTATATAAGAAAATGCAGCAGCTCCTTCTTAAGATTGTCCCGAAGTTTCGCATTTCCAGCCAGTTTCACAACACCGTTTTGCTCTATGTAATCACACATTTCAAAGCATGTATTAATTAAATCCATATTACTCTCCCATCATTCTGGTAATTCAAAGTTATTAGAACACAACATTTATTAAAAACTGTGTCCGCCTCCGGAGCTTCCTCCGCCGCCGCCGGATGAACCGCCTCCAAAATCAGAAGAACCGCCTCCTGAACCTCCTCCTGATGACTCACGGCTCACTGATGTATGCTCTTTTAAAAGTTCTTTATTAACCTTGACACTGACAAATGATTTTGCTCCGTTTACTTTCAAAGACGGATATCCATCTTCTTTTTTGTTAAATCTTGATACTTTAAGCACAATAAAATTAACTGTTACACCAAGAAGCATTGCCAATAATACATTATTAATAATCTGCATTGGTCTTTTAATCGTGCCGCCCGCCAGACAATTCTGTGCCTGTGTAAATGCATCTATGGCACATTTGCCATAATCGCCTGCTGTAGCGCTCTTATATACATTATCGGTTATTGAGCTGGCTTCTGCATTCCGTATGATTTTGCGTGTATCACCTGTACAATACATGTATATTTCTCTGTGATACATATCGATTGCAAACATCAATACCGGTGCCGTCTTAGAAGTTCCAAAATACTCTGCACAATAATTCTGACATATATCAGCGGTGCTCATGCCATATTCTGATGTGCGTGTAGTATAAAATATAACATTCGTATTCTTAGAAATGCTTTCCATAATTTCATACAAACCAGACTCGTCATCATCATCTATAAGATAAGCACTGTCATCATATATTATTCTGTAATCTTTAGTCTCCTGTCCGCTGGCACTCACCTGCTCAGTAAGGAATAATGCACTGGCTGCGAAGGCACAAAGAATTAATATTGCTGTTAATAATCGTCTAAGATATTTCAATTTCTTCCTGTCCTCCTTTGTATGCATTAAACTGAGGCAGCGGTCTTGTACAACTGTAGTTGTAGTCTCTTATAATTCCCAGTACTACAATAACTTCTGACGCTAATGCCAGTGCAGTCGCAACATAATACCATATGTCATGTACCGGATTGACTGCCGCAACTATCATAATAGCTATATTAATAATCACTGAAAGCAAAAATACCGGCGATGCTGCTGTATTATTCTTTTTCAGCGCCATATACTGTGGATAGCGCTTAATCACCATTACAAGCTGTATTATAAATGTTATGACACATATAGTCACTTTTACCCATTTGCTGCTTTCCCTGTATTCCGAATTAACAGCAGCAATAAAATTAATTGCAAAATACATAAGCATAAATGTACCTACTGTAATTGCTACCACTTTAAGTGTGTCCGATTTTTTCAATCTGTACGTTCTTTTTATTTCCCTGTCATACATTTTTCTTATGTTGGCATCGTAAAACAATCCAGCTATAAGATTGAATACTGCAGCTATTCCTATCATTGTCTTAGCTGTAAACATTATGTTCTGAAAACACATAAGTACAATGAATATAACCGCTGATATTATTGCTGAAACCCCGAAGAATTTCTTAAAATCTACCGGCAGATCACAATTCATTCTGCCAGTATGTCCATTAATAACCGCATACGCAACTCTGTCCCGGTTCTGGAAAGACATGAACCATACCGGCTTTAAGATATCCTCTTTGCTGACAATATCTATCTGTGGTTCTTTCTCTATATTTTTAATTGCCATGCTGCTTCCGACTTTATATCTTATCTGATTATCAACATATTCCTTTGAATTAACATAGGCATACTTTTCATACTCTTCTGCCGGAACATCTGACATATCAGCATAGAAACCGCACAGATACCCCGGCTTGAAATCTACTATTGCCTTAGAGTCTGAAGCATCATCAATTGCCTCGCTTAAATCATCCCTGAATAAACCTGATGCATCATGTGTAATTCCGCTTACATTGCCATGAACTGGTGCATGAATCTTCCAATGTTTTGTAGTTGTATAGATTTTCTTCTTTTTCTTTTTGGTTGTCTGCGTCTTTCCATATGCATCATAGTCACCTTCAACTGTCGCTTCGTAACTGTGATACGGAAGATATATGCCTCTGAACTCATTAATACCGTCAGCCTTCTTATATTCATCAGGTACATATATATTCTTCTTCGCAAAATTCTTAAACTTTGTCTTGCATACTTTTTTCTCTACTTTAAACGGCACAATTGATTTCGGTGCATCAACCCTCTCCGTTCTTTGCTGCAATATTGCAGACGCTCCACAATAACTGCAGAATCCCGCTATTGTATTATCCGCTGAATATATTTTGCCGCCACATGACGGGCATACAAATGCATTTACTTCATATAATGAATCTTCCGCATCTTTATCCTTCTTTATTGCGCCGACATCGTATTTGCCGCCACAGCTTTTGCATCTTAACGTGCCTGTTTTGATATCATATCGTAATTCGGCTCCACAGCCCGGACATCCATACATCGCTTTCCCCCTCCTGCTTTATCTATATCAGTTTCGTACACGCATATAACCCTTTGTTATTATCATCAGACTCCACAGTATTCCAAGTTCTGCTTTCTTATGTAATAATCACATTTTATTTTACAATAAATCTCTTATTCTTTACAGTATTAGTTGTCAAATATATTTTATAAGTTTATAATAGAAAAAGTTTTGCATAGGAGATACTATAAGA
>CAVBPJ010000081.1:0-10637 GCA_963597265.1 Evtepia sp.
CCCTTTATCTTCTCGGGAATAAATGTTATACTTATGACAATCAGAGTTTAATTAGTAGAAGTGTAATTAACAATTTAACATTAAAAGGAGACACAGACATTATGAATATATCAGAATCAGTTAAATACATCGGTGTTGACGATACTACAATAGATTTGTTTGAAAGCCAGTACGTTGTTCCCGAAGGAGTTTCATATAATTCATATGTAATACTTGATGAGAAAATCGCTGTCATGGACACAGTTGATAAGCGTGGCATGAAGGAATGGGAAGATAATCTTTTAAAGACATTAGACGGAAAGAAAGCTGATTATGTGATAGTCCAGCATATGGAACCTGACCATGCCGGAAGTCTTGCAAGACTTCTTGAGCTTTTCCCTGATATAACAGTTGTAGGCAATGCCAAGACATTTGTTATGATTAATCAGTTCTTTGAAAGTATTGACATTAAGAATTCTCTTACAGTTAAAGAAGGAGAAACTCTTAATCTTGGTTCTCATACTCTTACATTTGTTATGGCTCCAATGGTTCACTGGCCTGAGGTTATGGTAACATATGAAAGCAGTGAGAAGATTCTTTTCTCTGCAGATGGATTTGGAAAATTCGGAGCACTTTCTCTTACTGAGAATGATGACTGGGCATGCGAAGCCAGAAGATATTACTTTAATATAGTTGGTAAATATGGTGCACCAGTACAGACTTTACTTAAGAAAGCCTCAGCTCTTGATATTAAAACAATATGTCCTCTGCATGGTCCTGTATTATCTGATAATCTCGGATATTATCTTGATCTGTACAATACATGGAGCAGTTATCAGCCAGAAAGCAAAGGTGTATTCATAGCATATGCATCTATTCATGGCAATACTGCTGTTGCAGCCAATAAATTCGCAGATATGCTTCATGACAAAGGTGTTGAAAAGGTTGTTGTTACTGACCTTTCAAGATGTGATATTGCAGAAGCTGTTGAGGATGCATTCAGATATGACAGAATGGTTTTAGCTGCTGCAAGTTATGATGCAGGTGTGTTCCCTATTATGCAGGATTTCCTTCATCATCTTCAGGCTAAAGCATATCAGAACAGAACTATAGGACTTATTGAGAATGGCTCATGGGCGCCTACAGCTGCTAAGACAATGCGTGGCATACTTGATACAATGAAGAACATTACAATTGTTGAACCTGTTGTCACAATTAAATCAACGCTTAAAGAAAGTGATATTCCAGCATTAGATGAACTTGCTAATGCTCTTAAATAAACATTTTCCACCAGGATAATGAAACGACAATATAGTTAAAGAGGGTGTTTTTATGAACAATTTCGCTGTTATAACCAAAGCTGAGCAGGATGTTGCTAAAGCAAAAGCACATTTATCTGTCCTTAAAAAGAATATAACCGACAGTAAAACAAGACTTGATCAGGCAAAGAGTGATTACGAGAATAACATTAATACAGCTCCTACTGACAATTCTGGTATTCATGATTTGATTTTGTCGGTAGATCTTACCAAGATTGAATTGAATAAAGCAGAAGCATCCCTTTTGTCGCTTAATGATGAAATAGTCAATGCCAAAGAGAATTCCAAACAGGCTTCAGATATTCATTCTGCAGCGAAACAGAAAACAATCGAGATGGGCGATAAGTTCTATTCTGTTAAGAAAAAAGCTGATTCTTTTAAAGACAGTATTAATCAGGTAACAGAAACACTCAATGCAAAGAAAGCTGTCTATGAGGAATATATTGGTGCATCTGACAATTCACAGGAAAAGATAGATGAAGCGAAAGCACAGCTTAAAGAATTACAAGAAAAATATACAGCTACTGTTACATCTATTCAGGATCTTCAGGAAGAATATGACCGTAATTCAGCTTTAATATCAGGAAGAAAAACTATGCTTGAAAAAGCTGAGGCTGAAGAAGCTGAAAAGAAAAAAGAATATGAACAGATTCGTACAACAGAAACTTCTAAAAAAGTAGCATATGATCGTGCAGTAGAAGCACAGAACAGACTGAAGCCTGCATACGAAGAGGCAGTAACTGCAGAGAATTCTGCAAAGGAAGAATATGAGACTGCAGCAAGATTACTTGAAGAGGCAAGAAAAGCCTATGATGATGCTGTTAATGATGAAGCTGCCAAGGAAAAGTTCTATAATTCACAGGTTGACATTGGCCGTGATTCTCACAATTACGATTATGATGCTGTACTTGACAATTTAAGGGCTGAGCAGAAGAAAGTCTCAATAATTAAAGATTATAACATTAATAATCCGGATATTCAGAATTACTGTAAGGATCTGATTCTTTACAATCTTACAGTCAATGGATATAAAGATATCTCTTTTGGAGAGTGGATTAGTAATTTAAGAGGTTTACCTGGTCTTTCATATATTCAGGTACGATACACCAAGAATAACATTCCTGAAAAGACTAATTATTCATGTGAAATCAAGAATGATCCAGATGGCAGAATCGATATGTACGAATGTGATATTACTGATATGTCTAATGTAATCAAGAGACCATTCTTTTCAGAGAAAGATTTTATTTCAGGAACAGATGTATATCAGTTAAGCCTTAAGTCAATTCAGGATGATGTTAATAATGCAGAGATTGCTTACAACACAGCCAAGACAACAACAGACAATGCTGCATCTGACCTTGAAGAAAAGAAAAAGAGTGTTCCAGGTCTTAAAGATGCATATGAAAAAGCTGTTAAGAATGCTGAATCAATTAAGATGAATTATAACACCCAGCGTGCTATGGTTAACCGTTCTAAAGCTGATTATGATGAGGCTGCCAAGGTATCTGCTGATGCATATAAAGTATTTGAAGAATACAAAGTAAAAGCAGATGCAATATTGGAAGAATACAACAGAATAACTTCAACAACTTCATCTATTAATATCGAATACGAGAATGCACGAAAGAATGTTGAGAAAATCCTTAATGATATAGACAGTGCCAAAAGTAATATAAAGAAGCTTGAAGATTTTGGAAATAATTCTGTTTCAACGCTTAACAATGCCAAGCAGGAATATGAAGATGCACAGGCGCGTTACAATGAGATAATTGAAGCACAGCAGAATGCTGCTGAGAATATGCCACAGATTAAGGCTGAGCTTGATGAATGTATCAAAGATGAAGAAGCTAAGAAAAAAGCTATGGAAGATGCCCTTGCCAATGAAATGAATATGCGCAAGAAGATTAAACAGACTAATGATGAAATCAATCAGATACGTTTCAGACTTCATGAAGCAGAAGAAAAGCTCAGTAAAGCTCAGGCTAATTCAGATGCTGATGGCAGAACTGCCGAATCATTAAAGTTGGCTTTCGATAATGCCAAGACTGAATATGAAAAAGCTAATTATACATACACACAGAGCAGCAGTATATGCAATCAGCTCTCTAAAGTATTCTACAAACTCAATTACGAAGCAACAAGAAGCGATTATAATAAAGCAGATTATGACGCTGCCAAAGCTTCTTACGATTCTGCTTTACAGGAATTCAGCCAGTTAACAGGCATGACATTCAATTATACCGACGAAACAGAATCTACAACAGATAATCAGCAGAGTTCTAAGAATTCTGAAGTTAAAGAAAAAGGATTGTTCTCTAAATTCTTCGGTGGAAAGAAGAGATAATCAGATAAATACAACTAATATAACAGGATGGACTAATTAATGCTTTCAACAATTGAATCTATAAACAGCGTAATCAATAACTTTATCTGGGGACTTCCGGCTATGATATGCATAATCGGTGTAGGTATCGTATTAAGTGTAAGAACCAGATTTATCCAGATAAGGAAATTTCCTTATGCAATGAAGATAACTATAGGGCGCATGCTTAAGAAGCGCAATGCTTCTGACGGCGCCCTTACGCCGTTTCAGGCAGTCTGTACGGCTCTGGCTGCAACTGTAGGAACAGGAAATATAGCCGGAGTTGCAGGTGCAATCGCAATTGGTGGCCCGGGAGCTGTATTCTGGATGTGGATATCAGCTATTCTTGGAATGTGTACTAAATTTTCTGAAGTTGTTCTTGCCGTACATTTCAGAGAAACTAACGAGAAAGGTGAACTTGTCGGCGGACCAATGTATTACATAAAGAATGGTCTTAAAAAGCACTGGCACTGGCTTGCTTATCTGTTCTCAGCATTGGGAGTACTTACTGTATTCGGAACAGGTAATGCCACACAGGTTAATACAATTACTGCCGCTGTAGATTCAGCTTTACTCAATTACAACATTATATCTGCTGATTCAACACGTATAGTTAATCTGATAATCGGAATTATTATTATGATTCTTATCGCACTTATTATGATTGGCGGTATTAAAAGAATTGGAAAAGTTACAGAAAAGCTTATTCCTTTCATGGCAGTACTTTACATAATTCTTGCTATTGGTGTTGTAATAGCTAATATTACAAATGTTCCTGCAGTATTTAAGTCAATATTTGAAGGTGCATTTTCACCTGCATCAGTAACAGGCGGAGTTGTTGGAAGCTTCTTCATGAGTATGAAGAAGGGTGTCTCAAGAGGTATCTTTTCTAATGAAGCCGGTCTTGGTACAGGATCAATTGCACATGCATGTGCAGATACAAGAAAACCTGTAAAGCAGGGCTTCTTTGGAATCTTTGAAGTATTTGTGGATACAATTGTAATATGTACATTAACTGCACTTGTTATATTATGCAGTGGTGTACCTGTAGGATATGGTCAGGCTGCCGGAGCAGAACTTACTATATCTGGTTTTACATCTACTTATGGTGGATGGGTATCAATATTTACCGCTGTAGCAATGTGCTGTTTTGCATTCTCAACAGTTATCGGCTGGGGACTCTACGGACAGAGATGTATAGAATTTCTCTTTGGTCCTAAGTCAACCAAGCCATTCATGGTTGCTTACTCATTAGTTGCTGTTGTTGGTGCAACAATGAACTTAGGCTTAATGTGGAGTATTGCAGAAACATTTAACGGACTTATGGTAATTCCTAACCTTATCGCAGTATTCCTGCTTTCAGGCACTGTTGTACAGCTTGTAAAAGAATATTTTAACGGAGAAGGCAAGAAGGTAAATTAATATGAAGCATATTATGCTCATAGCTACTGGTGGAACCATCGCATCCAGAGATAATGGAGATGGCCTTACACCGTCTATTGATGTTAATGTTTTACTTGAATATATTCCTGCTGTCAGACATATGTGTACAGTTACAGGAATATCTATAATGAATATCGACAGCAGCAATATGAATACAGGTTATATTGCCAGAATATCAGAATGTATTAAAAATAACTATGAGAATTACGATGGATTTGTAATCACACATGGAACTGATACTTGCGCTTATACAGCAGCTGCATTATCTTATCAGCTTGTTAATCTATCTAAACCTGTTATTCTCACAGGTTCACAGTTACCAATTGATGCAGATGGTTCAGATGCAACCTATAATCTTACACATGCATTTATTTATTCATGTGAAGATATTTCTGGTGTATTTCTTGCATTTTGCAATAAACTTATATCAGGAACACATGCCAAGAAGCTTAAAACACAGAGTTTCAATGCATTTGAGAGCATTAATTATCCTGTTATCGCAACAATACATGACAATAAAGTTATCTATAATAACAATATAAAACCTACATGTACCGGAGACTTTCATATTGAAACTGATATGTGTACTGACATAATGGTTATCAGTCTTTTTCCAGGCATGGACTATAAGATATTTGATTACATTGAATCCTCATGCAAAGGGGTTATTATTCAGGGATATGGCATTGGCGGTATGCCTGACAATATTACCGGACATATTCATAATCTGGTTAAACAAGGTATATGCGTTGTTGTCTCAACTCAATGTCTGTATGAGGGCGTTAATCTTGGTATTTATGAGGTTGGACGTAATCTTGCCAGAGAGAATGTCATTAATGGAAAAAATATGACAATAGAGAATCTAACGATGAAACTTATGTGGTCTTTAGCACATTTTAATGATATTAATAATGTTAAGGATTTTATGGAAAAGGAGTTATACTAATATGCTGACTGAACAAAGACACGAAATAATTCTTAATCTGTTATCTGAAAAAGGAAGCATAACTGTCACTGAACTTAAGGACTTACTTAACACATCTGAATCTACTATAAGACGAGATCTTAATACTCTTGATGAGCAGGGTAAGCTTACTAAAGTATTTGGTGGAGCAGTAGAGAAGAATACAGGTATCTCAACTACGGAATTATCTGTTTCCCAGAAAGCTACAGTTAATATTGAAGAGAAGAAAAAGATTGCTATGTATGCGGCAAAACTTGTTTCTCCTAACGATTTCATATATATAGATGCTGGAACAACTACAGAATATCTTATTGATTATCTGGAAGAGAAAACTGCCACCTATGTAACTAACGCTGTAACACATGCAAGAAAACTTGCAATTGCTGGCTTTAAGGTGATTCTTATTGGCGGAGAACTTAAAGGAATAACTGAAGCTGTTGTCGGTAATCAGGCAATTATTACCATAGACAGAATGAATTTTAATAAGGGATTCTTTGGAACTAACGGAATTACTGAAAAATCTGGCTTTACAACACCTGATATCAATGAAGCACTTGTTAAAGAAACGGCATTCTCACATTGCCACTTCAAATATATTCTTACAGACAGCTCCAAATTCGGAGAAACAAGTGCAGTCACATTCGGAAATATTAATGAAGCAACAATTATTACAGATAAAAAAATTGGCAGCTTCGCAAAGCTGCCAAATATAATAACAGTTTAAATATCTATGACTCTATAGCACGCTGGCAATGATTTTACTGATAATCAGGACAAAGTTTCTGTCGGAATCATTCCAGCGGCTTTTATGATTAAATACATCATAGAAGAAATAATATCTTCTATACTTGAATTCAAACCATGCACTTATGAATGCCATAATATTACTCTCGGATAATTCATTAAATAAGACTTTGTGCCATGCTTCTACCGATGGAACCATACCAATTGACATTGAATTGTTCTTGCCAAATCTTGATAAGAAAGCCTGATCATTAAGAACATTGGTCATATCCGGCATTCTCTTATAATCGCCACATGAATATACAAGCTCGCAATTATCATTATATATTCTCAATCCATCAATCTCGAATTGTTCAAGAAGATTCTTAGCAACATCATCAATTGCATCTTTACCTCTTGAAATTATATCAAGAATCATATCAGATACAACTCCTGACATATACTCAGAATGTTCTGACAAATCAAGTATCTTATGAATATGTCTATCATTATCTTCTATAGAACCATGTTTCTTCTCATCATAGATGATAAATCTGTTTCTGCCTTTCTCTTTAGCAAGATACAGACATTTATCTGCTTTTCTGAATAATTCTTCATAATCATTACCGTCATTAGGGAAAAGACTGACACCTACAGATAATGTAACACCAAAATCTTCAATTCTGCTGTCAAAAGCATACTGTAATTCTTTTCTCATAGTTGTAAGAAGAATTCTAAGAGTTTCCTCATCATTAACATTATTGGTAAATATATAGAATTCATCGCCACCGAATCTGCCGGCAATTCCTCTGCCGTTAAGATTAGCATTAATAATGTTAGCTATCTTGCCAAGGACTTCATCACCAAACAGATGACCATATGTATCATTGATGCTCTTGAAATTATCTACATCAAACATAATCATATAGTGAATCTTATCATCATTGGAAGAAATAACAGCCTTAGTGTATTCCATACAGGCTCTCTTATTAAGAAGACCTGTAGCAGAATCAATTGCTTCACTTGTTGAATAATAAGGAACAACATCTGTTGCATTATCCTCAACAGTCTCAAGATAACCTGCAACTATAGGACACTTCTTAGTTGAGAATAAGCTGTCTCCTGTAACCTTGAACTTATGCAGTTTATTGGTAATTTCATCAACTGGAAGATAAACCAGACAACTAAATGTATTCGCTCCATTCTTTAAATAATTGTAAAATGTAGCAAATTCCTTCTTCTCAGAATCAGATTCAAGAAGCTGTAACATTCTGTATCTGAAATCTTCTAATGGCTCCTTAACAAAAGCTGTGCACTGATTGCCCTTATATCTGTAAATAGTAAAAATATCATCATATGAATTGTAATCAAACAGATAGTTTCTGTAAGTTGCTAATATTATTCTGTACTTGTTAACATTATCAAGTGCCATAAGATATCTGCTCTCAACAGCAGACAGGAAAAAGCATCTTGCTTCAATAACATTCTCACCTGACAGAATCTTTCCATTATTAGAAAGCACCATATCTGTCCAGTAATATTCCCCAATTCCATTTCTTAAGAGAATTATCATACGGCAGTTCTCACCTGGCTTAAGTGATTCAAAAGACATCTTGAAATCCTTAAGATGGTCCTGATGGACAATATCAAGGAAATTAATACCAACAAGCTTCTCAACAAAATGATAGAAATGCTCGTCCGCTTTAATAACCTCATAATTTCTTCTTATTAAAACATCTCCATATGCTACACAATTCTCTTTTCCAAAATGATTCTCCGAAATAATCATATCCCCATTCTCCGTCTCAATAGAATTATTATAATAATAACATGAATACACACATTAATCTAGAAAAAATTATAAATGTTTATTCACTTGAAAAACATATTTTAAAAATGTATTCTATTAATACATTTTAGTACGAGCAACAGGGGGTATATATGGAGTACAAAGTAGCACTATGTGATGATGACGAAAACATTTCTAATAAGATAATGGAGGCATTTAATAATGAACTTCATGCGTATAATCTGGAAGTCACAATTGATTACTATTCATCAGGTGATGTATTAATTGAGGCGGCTAAAGAAAAGTATTATAATCTCGTCATGCTTGATATAGACATGACTCCGCTTAACGGATTTGACACAGCACAATGTATCTGTTCAATTTCATCAGATACAAGAATAGTTTTTGTAACTTCACATGAAGAACTTGTTTTTGATACATTTGAATATACACCATTCTACTTTATCAGAAAGAAATATTATGAAACCGGCGTGAAGAAGCTTGTAAACAAACTTACACATACAGACCTGCTCACAACTCCGGTTCTTCTTGAAAGGAACGGCTCAATCTCAAGCATTGACTCTGTGAGTATTAAATACGCGGTCAGTCAGGATCATATGCTCAATATATATACAACCTCTGGAAATTACCAGCTCAGAAAAAAACTTTCAGACCTTGAAAATGAGCTTGCCGGATATAATTTCATAAGAGTACATAAAAGCTGCCTGATTAACTACATGTATGTAAGAAGATTCGATGCTGTCAGTTCAGAAGTAATAATGAAAGACGGCTTCAGGATAAAAGTCGGACGCTCTTATAAAGATACATTTAAGAAAGGTTTTGTACAGTACCGCCGTACAATGTAATATAACACACTATGTTTCCATACATTTCATTTAATTATTCGCAATACATTCTTTTACTGGCTGTTGCAATAATATTTTACAATAATTCGCTTAATATAATCGGCAAAAAGAAGAGAGTATATCCATATATAATCCAGCTTGCTGTAACGATTGCAGTACCGCTGCTTACATATCAGGCACAGAAAATGCTTTCGATATATTCATATCCGGTAATGCCATATGTCATATTCTCACTTATAATATATGTTCTGTTAATTATTGTCCTTAAATCTTTCGCATCAATAAGAAACGGCATGTTCAATATTCGTGATATCATTATTCTTGCATTGACTTTGATTACCGTATGTGCTGTATTTACAGTGACTATGAAAATGCAGCTTACATCGGACAGTCTGCTGATTCTTCTTTTATTGTGCATACTGATATTTCTTATATACGAACTGGCTTTGTCACTATATATGGCAAATAGCAATAAAAAATATGCAGATAAACTTCAGGAGCAGTTAACATCGGGCGAAGATTACATCAAAAATGTAAGCATGCTTGACCGTCAGATACGCTCGATAAAACATGACATGAACAATCAGCTTCAGGTGTTAAGCGGACTTATTAATAACGGTCAGTATGATGAAGCATCACATTTTTTAAAACAGTACGGTATCGGTCTTGAAAAAACAATTGATTATATTAACACCAATAATCCGGTCATCAATACATTAATTAACAGCAAAATTGCATATGCCAAAAGCGAAAATATAATAACAGCAATCGATATTACAAAGGACATAAAGCCAATGTCCGGTAATGACCTGTGTTCCATCATTGGAAATGTGATAGATAACGCAATAGAAGCAGAGCTTCACGAGGAAGAGTCACTGCGCCAGCTTCATATTCAGGCATACTGGGACGATGAAGAAATGGTGTTCCATGTAAGCAATTATATTAATAAAACAGTTCTTGACAGGAACTCTGGTCTTGCCACAACCAAGGAGGATAAGAACTCTCATGGTCTCGGAACTAACATTGTAAAATCACTTGCTAAAAGGAATTATGGAACATGTGATTATTACGAAACAGAGAATGAATTTCACTGTGAAATACGATGGTAAAATGCATTTTTCTGCTTGTTTTCATAACTATACTAATAAAATATGTAACTTACGTCGTTAAACATGCATCTTACGACAAA
>CAVBPJ010000082.1:0-9934 GCA_963597265.1 Evtepia sp.
TCAAAAGATACAGGAAAATTAATTAATGAGAAAAATTCCTTTTTCTGTGTAAAAATTCACTTGAAATATACTGGTTCTAAACCGACTAATATGACCTTTTATACGACTGGATACTCAAAACAGACTGATAATTTAATGTATGATCCAGGTTTACTTGAATTTATAGATAAAGCTTTATCAAATGAAGAAAAAGATGTTTTATATCTTGAACCTGGAAAAGAATATGATTTATGGTTTTTCTATCATGTATTAGGAACATATTCCAACAAAAACACTTATTATATTCAGGGTGATTTTCAAAATTATAATGACCATGACAGTTACAATGGTTACTTAATTGAACTAAATAATTTAATTGAACTTGATTAAACATTTTTATAACTAACAACACTACACTTACTTTTATGGGGGAGGATTATGCACGATATTTTAATTCTGTTAAGAATAGAACTTAAACGATTATTTAAAAGCAAATTATTTTATGTAAGTCTTTTTATAGGACTTGCCTTATCTGTCGGGGGATTTATTGAGTGTGCGAAGCCGCATCTTAATATTACTAACGGCTTTAATGGGGGAGTGGAAACATATCCGTTCTCTGTATTTAATTCGTGGATGGGAATGTTTATGGGGCTTAAGCCTATATCTACATCTTATCTGTATATATTTATGCTGCTTGCAGCACTTCCGTATTGCGGATTCTTCTGCAGAGATAACAAGAACCAGTACATTCTGCAATATTACAGCAGAATGTCAAAGAATAAGATTCATGCTGCCAGATTCATTGCAACATTTATCTCAGGAGGACTTGTAACTATGCTTCCTCTTTTACTGAATCTATGCGCAACTATGATGTTTATTCCTGCATTGAAGCCATCCGGCAACGGATTATTTATTCATTCAGGTGCTTATATAATGGGAAATCTTTTCTGTGAACACCCGCTTATCTATGTATTGATATATGTATTACAGTTCTTCATATATGGCGGTTCATTTGCACTTGTTTCACTTGCGGTTTCATTCTTTATCGACAATACATTTTTAGTAATAATATCTCCATTCGTTGCCTATTACGGACTTGGTATTATCTCTACATTATGTAAAAGCGTAATGAATATTTATTCATTCAATCCTATGGCTCTGCTTTCACCTGCAACCAAGCTGCAGGACGGAATGTTATTTGCCTACATATGTGAACCAATTATCATCTGTGTTATATGTGGAATTATATTTTTTATGAAAGGAAAGAATAATGAAGCGTTATAGAATAATAATTATTGGAGCAATAACTCTGCTTATTGCAATATTTATAGGATTCACCGTGAGAATCAACATGATTTTTCCTAATGCCAAAGATGTAACTTACACATCTGATAATCCTGCGATTATTGACGGCTTAAAGATTACTCCTGTTGATTATAATGTATATACAATCGACGAATACCGCGAAAAATCAGGACAGCAGCTTAATATGCGTGAGGAAACTGCCCGTAAGAGCCGTATTGTGGTTATGACTATAGAATTAGAAAATGTATCTGATAAGGTTGTTAATTTCTCACCGTCAATATTCGTTTTCTTTTCTGACGAGCTTAATGCACACAATGGAGTAACTATGTATTCATCAAAAGATTCGCGTATTGTAGTTGTTCCCGGTGAAAAGAAAGAGGTAAGCCTGCAATGTACATTAGGAAGTTCCATGGTTAAGGAAAGTAAACTTGACAAGATAGATTCTTCTGATATCAGTCTTGTATATTCTTTCTATCCAAAAAGACTGCGCATTGTATTTGACCGTCATTGATAAGAGGCTTGCCTATGATTAAAGAACGACATAAACATTATATTAAAATATTAATTATATACACAATTATAATTGCCATATTAATCAGGACTCTGCCATACACAAGCAGATATTTTGATAACGCAGTACCTTGTGTTTCAGATTTCTTTTTGTTTTTTTATGATTTTCCAAACAACTTTTTTCTATGCAATCTCGAACTTGTTGTTGCAGCTTTCATGATTATATCCATTATCAGATATGAAATGTCTGATTTCAGGGTTGTACTGTATTCTTCAATGTCGAAGCTGTGGCTTAACTGTGTAAAAAAATGTTTCTGGATAAGTATTGTATTTCCTCTGATTAATTCAGTGGTACTGACAGGCTGTGCATTATCTTATCCTTCAGTTATTAACTGTAACTGGCTGGAAGAGGGCAGTGTTGCAAGAAATTTTATACCTAATGGAAATATTACGACTGAGAACACATTTGTAATAATTCTTATCTGCTTCCTGCTTGATATTCTGCGTGTCCAGGTCACAATTTTTACAATCTGTGCGCTGCACTGGCTTATAAGGAATCCGGTTGCTGATTTTATTATCACTTACGCATGTATATTTACTACTTATGTATCTGTTCTGCCTTTTGAGAACTTCTATAGAAAAATGTGTCTTAACCAGTCAGACGTGTACATATCCGGTATCTATTATGCTGATGATGTTATAACTCCGTTTATTATATGGATTGATATGATTCTGATAAGCTGGGCTGTAATTAAATTCTATAGAAAGGACATGCTTAAGAATTAATGAATACTTTCTTATGTATTTTAAAGGCTGATATCAGACGCTTCTGGTCGATGTGCTGGAAATTCTATATGGTTTTCTATATATATTGCGTATTTCAGGCTGTATCGTATTTTTCAAATGTATACAGATGTATTAAGAATTCCGGAATCAGCAGTATTTCTCTTGGAGATTCCCTGCTGTATGTATTCAGAGGTGCAAAAGAATTCTCTCCCGGCATGCAGATTGACATTCCGCTGTTTGAGATTCTTATAGTGCTGTATATCACATTTATAATAACTTATTACATAACAACTGACCAGAAAGCTGTCGGAAAGAATATTCTTGTTATTTCCGGTTCAGCTTCCGGCTGGTGGCTCAGCAAATATGTCACTATGTTACTGGCTGTAATTATATATATGGCAGGTATATTTGCTGCTAATACAATTGTTGGTCTGCTTATGACTGGCAGCAGATTTTCAATGTCACTTAACATTACAGGCACAGAGGCAGTAAGAATATTTTTACAGACTAAGCTTGAACTTAATTTCAATATGCCTCTGGTTATTGTACTGTGTTTTGTGTGTCTGGTAACTATGACAGGCATAAGCCTTCTGCTTGCTTATATCAGCAATGCGGTATTCGGATTCGTTGTTAATCTGTTCTTATTTATTGTGAGTATATGCAGTATGAAATGGTTCTTTTTCTATAATTATTTCATGACTATCCGCATACCTCATGTATACAGCAGATGGCCGTACGGTCTGTGTTTAATGCTTGCAATCAATATTTTTCTGATCGCAGCCGGTATTATTTATTCAAAGAAAAAAGACTTTATCTAAGGGGGATTAATATGTATATTCAGCTTACAAATGTTTCAAAGAAAATCAAGAGCAATGATATCCTTAAAGATATCAATCTGCGCATGGAATCAGGTAAAATATATGGTTTCAAGGGAAAGAACGGCTGTGGTAAAACTATGCTTATGAGGGCTATTTCAGGTCTTATCAAGGTTAAAGGTACTGTTGATATTAATGGACAGATTATCGGAAAAGATATTATGTTTCCGCCAAGTATCGGAATATTAATTGAAAATTCGTCTTTTATTAATAATTACACTGCATTTGAGAACCTCAAAACACTTGCATCTATTCGCAGGCGTATTGATGATAACCGCATACGCGAGACTCTTACCGAGATTGGTCTTGATCCTGATGATAAAAGAACTTTCCGTAAGTTCTCACTCGGTATGAAGCAGAGACTGGGAATTGCTGCTGCCATCATGGAGAATCCTGATATTATTATCCTTGATGAACCAATCAATGCACTTGATGACACAGGTACAGAGCAGATTCGTGACATACTCATCAGGCACAGGGAAAGAGGTGCTTTAATTATAATTGCCTGCCACGACGCAGACGAACTTAATTTCTTATCTGATGAAATTATTGAAATCGTTCAGGGGCAGATTAAGCCATCAAAAGATAATGAAAAATCAGCTTAAAATATTGACATATCATCACTATACATATAAGGTTGTCCTTAAAGGGACAGCCTTATATGTATAGTGGCAATTACAATGAAAAGTACGGAAACAGGTGATTATTATGAATACAGATATTAAACTTGTGGCTCTTGATTTAGACAGGACAACTCTTAATTCAGAAAGCCATCTATCAGAAGTAAACAGACAGGCATTAATTGATGCCATTAATAACGGAGTACATGTGTGTATCGCAAGTGGACGTGCATTTGACACACTTCCTGAAGATGTCATATCAGTTCCCGGAATTGAATATGCAATAACAAGCAACGGCGCTGCCATCTACCGTATTGCAGGCAAAGAGTGCCTTAAATCCTACGTTCTTACACCAGAATCAGTAAAGACAATTCTTAAACTCACTGAGAATGATATTGTGACATATGAAGCATTTATAAAAGGACAGGCATTCGCTTCAACAGAATATACAGCCCACCCTGATAAATACGGTGCTACAGAACACTCACTTGCCTATGTCAAGAAAACAAGGATTCTTAAAGACGACATAGTATCCTTCATACTTGAGCACTGCCATGAACTAGACAGCATGGACATAGTAGTCGGCGACGAAGAATTAAAGAAAGATATAATGGACAGAATCCGCAATGCAACTGATGAAATATACATGACAAGTTCTATCAGCCAGCTTCTTGAGATATCATATAAAGACGCCGGCAAGAAATCAGGTGTCAAGTTCTTAACAGAATACCTCGGTCTGTCCCGTGAAAATGTAGCAGCCTTCGGAGACGCAGACAACGACACAGACATGATAGAATATGCCGGCGTAGGAATAGCAATGGAAAACGCCGCACCACACCTTAAAGAAATAGCCGACCATGTAACGCTGCACCACGATAAAGACGGCGTAGCATACGCATTCCGCAATATACTTAATATATGTTAATATTTCAAGGTTGAAATGCGTCTGCAAAATGTGTAAAATATTATGAGATTTTATTTAGCAATATAAGGAGATTAATAATGAACGAGCAGGATTGTAAGAAATTAGCAGAGCTCTTATTCCCTGATGTGGATAAGACACCTGATTATTATGAGGAGAAATACCCATATAGAAAACTTCCTAACAAGGCAGAGGTAACAAGATTAGGTCCAAGCCCTACAGGATTTATCCATCTTGGCAATCTCTACAGTGCTTTAGCTGATGAGAGAATTGCACACAAGAATGGTGGTGTATTCTACTTAAGAATTGAAGATACAGATGCCAAGAGAACTGTTGAAGGTGCTGTTGACCTCGTAATCAATTCTTTAAGATATTTTGATATTGAATTTGATGAGGGTGCAGGATTCCCAGATTCTGACCCGGTTAATGCATACGGACCATATTATCAGACACAGAGAGTTGATATCTATCATACATTTGCAAAGGAACTTGTACTTAAAGGACTTGCTTACCCTTGCTTCTGTACAGAGGAAGAACTTGAGGCTGTAAGATTACAGCAGGAGGCTGATAAGGTTCTTACCGGATATTATGGCAAATATGCTGTATGCCGTGACCTTTCTTTAGAAACTATTGAGGAAAATCTTAAGGCAGGAAAGCCTTATGTATTAAGACTTCGTTCACAGGGAAGTCCTGAGAATGAAATCACATTTACAGACAGCATTAAGGGAGAGATTAAGCTTCCAGAGAATATCCATGATGTAGTTCTTCTTAAGAAAGATGGTATTCCAACATATCATTTTGCACATGCAATTGATGACCACTTTATGAGAACTACAACAGTAGTCCGTGGCGGTGAATGGCTTGCTTCTGTTCCAATCCACTACGAATTATTCCATGTATTAGGCTTTAAGATGCCAAAATACGCACATACAGCACACCTTATGAAGTTTGATGAGGAGACAGGCGGAAAGAGAAAGCTTTCTAAGAGAAAAGATCCAGAGCTTTCACTTGATTACTATAGAAAAGACGGATATCATCCATACACAATGAAGGTTTATCTTCTTACACTCCTTAACTCTAACTTCGAGGAATGGCATGAGAAATTCCCTGACAAGGATATCAATGAATTCCCATTCTCTGTAGATAAGATGAGTGTTTCAGGTGCGTTATTTGATAAGGAAAAGCTTCATAACATCTGTAAGAATGAGCTTTCTAAGTTATCAGAGGATGATTTATATGAATTCCTTCACAACTGGGCATTAGAGAATGAGCCAGAGATGGAAAAGGTATGGTTTGCTGACAAAGAAAAGTTACTTGCTATATTAAGACTTTACATGGGCGTTGGTGCTAAGAGAAGAAGAAAAGACTTCATGTATGCTAAGCAGATATTTGAACTTATCAGCTTCTTCTTTGATGGCGAGTCTGGTGAAAGAGATGAGTTCAGATTAGCTGATGACGAAGTTAAAGCTATTCTCAATGATTATCTTGCAGCTTATGACCATAATGATGATAACAGCATGTGGTTTAACAAGCTTAAGGAAATAGCTGACAAGAACGGCTATGCTTCTGATATGAAGGCTTACAAGGCTAACCCTGAGAACTTCAAGGGTAATGTATCAGATGTTGCAGAGGTTGTAAGAATTGCTGTAACTGGCAGAGCTAACACACCTGATTTATGGACTATCGTTCATATCATGGGCGAAGAACAGATGAAAGAGCGTATAAGCCGTTTCCTTTAATTAATACTAGTTTATAAGTTAACAATAATAAGGAGCTATATAATATGTATGATCTTATGATAATCGGCAGCGGTCCTGCGGGAATATCTGCTGCACTTACTGCTAAAGCAAGAAATCTTAACTTTATATGGTTTGGTTCAAGAACATTAAGCACTAAGATAGAAAAAGCCGAGAAAATCATGAATTATCCGGGACTTCCTGCTGTTACCGGCAATGAAATGCAGTCCGTATTCTTACAGCAGATTGACGACTGTGGCATTACTATAACAGAAGCACAGGTTAATTCTGTATATGACTGTGGCGGTTATTTTGCAGCCGGAGCTGATAATGAGATATACGAAGCCAAATCTGTCATAATGACTGTCGGAATGGCTACAACAAGAGAGATTGAAGGCGAAGCAAGACTTTTAGGATGCGGCGTGAGCTATTGTGCAACATGTGACGGCGCATTATATAAGAATAAGGATATTGCTGTTATATGCACATCCCCTAAATTCGAGGATGAAGTCACATTTCTTGCAGGACTTGCTAACCATATATACCTTTTCACACCATATAAGGAAACTGAATTAAAATGTGACAACATTACACACTACCATGGACTTCCTTCAAGTGTTGACGGAGATAAGAAAGTAGCTTCAGTAACCTTTAAGGGTGAATCAATCCCTGTAAGTGGTGCATTTTTCTTAAAAGATTCTATCAATCCGGGTGTACTGTTATCAGGACTTGATATGGCTGGCGGACATATTATTGTTGACAGAGCACAGAAGACTAACATTAATGGTGTATATGCAGCAGGCGACTGCACTGGCAGACCTTATCAGTATGCCAAGGCTGTTGGTGAAGGTAATGTTGCTGTACACAGCGTACTTGAATATCTGAAAGAACATAAAGATAATTAGTTTAACAGGAGACAAATAATGGGCGAGATATGGGATATCTATGATGTCAATAAACAACTTACAGGCCGTACTATGAAACGTAATGATTGGAACATGAAAGATGGTGACTATCACTTAACTGTTCTTGGCATAATTAAAAGACCTGATAATACATTTTTAATAACACAGAGAGTCTTAACTAAAGCATGGGCACCAGGACACTGGGAAGTATCAGGCGGTGCATGTCAGGCAGGTGAGACATCATTCGAGGCTGTATGCCGTGAGGTATTAGAAGAAACAGGCGTTGATGTATCACACGCTGACGGCGGCTTTGAATTTTCTTACAGAAGAGATAATCCTGAAGAAAAGGATAACTACTTTGTAGATATCTATAAGTTTAATATGGATATTACTGAGGAAGATATACATTTACAGACAGAAGAAACTGCCGGTTTCAGATTCGCAACAGCAGACGAAATCAAGGCAATCGCTGATAAAGGAGAATTTCTTCATTACGACAGCATCAAGAAGGTTTTTGAATAAATGATTTAAAGACAGGGAGTTTTTACATGCTGAAATATCTTAAAAAATACTGGCTTTTTGCCATTCTAGCACCTTTATTCATGGTGGGCGAGGTTCTTGCGGACCTCGTTCAGCCTCGTTTAATGAGCACCATCGTGGATGAAGGTGTTTTAGGTTTATCTAATAATGGTGTTGGTAATCTTAATCTTGTACTTACCGAAGGTCTTAAGATGATTATATTCGTAATTCTTGGCGGATTATCTGGCGTTCTATGCGGTGTATGCTCTAATATTGCATCACAGAATTTCGGTAATGATTTAAGAAAAGACACATTTAAAAAGATTATGTCCTTCTCATTCGAACAGACTGACAGATTCTCCACAGGTTCGCTTATCACAAGAGTTACTAACGATATAACACAGCTTCAGAATTTCATACAGATGAGCATGCGTGGTTTTATAAGGACAATCATGCTTTTTGTCGGCGGCATAATATGCATGTTATCCCTTAACTTAAGCTTTGGCGCAGTAATCGCGTGCGCCCTGCCGCTTGTAACCATATGTGTTATATATTTTCTTTCTAAAGCCAATCCACTTTTTTCAAAACTGCAGCAAAAGCTCGACAATGTCAATAATGTAATGCAGGAAAATGTATCAGGATTCCGTGTTGTTAAAGCCTATGTTAAAGAAGATTACGAAAAACAACGCTTTGTTAAATCCAATGACGACCTTGTAAATACTCAGCTTAATGTGCTGATGATTTTCTCATATATGCAGCCAATTATGAATATTATTCTTAACCTGTCTGTAGTTGCTGTTATAAAGGTAGGTGGTATACAGGTTGCGAATGGTAACGTCACCCCTGGAAATGTCATGGCAGCAATTACATATGTAACCCAATCCCTTAATGCAGTTATGCGAATGACTAATATGTTCCAGACCGCTTCAAGAGGTATTGCTTCCGGCAAACGAATTAATGAAGTGCTTGCCTGCGAGCCTTCTATCAAAGATGGTTCATTTGACGGAACAACTTCCATTAAGGGTAAGATTGAATTTAAAAATGTAACATTTGCATATCCATTAACTGGCGATAAGAAGATTCTTGATAATATTAACCTTGTTATCAATCCCGGGGAAACTATTGGTATTCTTGGCGAAACCGGCTGTGGCAAAACAAGCCTTATTAACCTGATTCCAAGATTCTACGATGTAACTGGAGGAAGCGTGCTTGTTGATGATATTGATGTAAGGGAATATAACCTTAAGAATCTGCGTGAACGAATATCTGTTGCTCTCCAGAAGAGTGAAATATTCCAGAGCAGCATTAAGGAGAACATCCAGTGGGGTCGTGAAAACGCAACTGATACTGATATTGCAAATGCGGCTTCTATCGCACAGGCTATGGAATTTATCAGCACTTCAACAGACGGATTTGACACTCCTGTAACACAGCAGGGAACAAGTCTTTCCGGTGGTCAGAAGCAGAGGGTTGCCATAAGCCGTACTATTCTTAAACAATCTGAGATTATTATATTTGATGATGCGACAAGTGCTCTGGATTTAAAGACAGAAGCCAATCTTTATTCAATGCTTAAAAATGCATATCCGGACACTACCAAGATTATCATTGCACAAAGAATTGCCTCTGTTAAAGATGCTGACAGAATTGTGATTCTTGATGACGGACATATAAGTGCTGTTGGTACTCATGATGAGCTGCTGAAAAACAGTGCTATATATCAGGATATATATAATTCGCAGTTAAATAAGAAGTAGGCGTACAAGGAGGTATGTAT
>CAVBPJ010000083.1:0-542 GCA_963597265.1 Evtepia sp.
TTAAGACGGTTTGGATAGAACAAAGAGAGTTATTCTTAAGAGTAATCGGATGAAAAAGTATTTGCAAAGACAGATACGATATGATATATTTAATGTGCAGTTTTGAAGGAACAATCCTTCTCCTACAAGATAGGGGATTGGTCAAATGGTATGATAGGGGTCTCCAAAACCTTTGGTGGGAGTTCGATTCTCTCATCCCCTGCTATTTAAAGGATTTAAGTTGAGTTTCAACTTAAATCCTTTTTTTGCATATAAAAGAGTATTAAAGATTAATTACTAGGAGTATAACAATGAATGAACAGAAATATGAGCATATAGTACACCCATTTCCACCATTATATAACAGTGAATCAAGAATACTGATACTTGGAAGTCTGCCATCAGTTAAGTCAAGAGAGCAGATGTTCTTTTACGGACATCCTCAGAACAGATTCTGGAAAATGATTAGTGGGGTATTTGCTGAAAATGTACCACAGACAATAGATGAGAAGAAGGCGCTTATGTTAAAGCATAATATTGCAATGTGGGATACGATATACAGT
>CAVBPJ010000083.1:552-9738 GCA_963597265.1 Evtepia sp.
ATATACAGTTGTGACATAATTGGTTCAAGTGACAGCAGTATTAAGAATGTTGTGCCAACAGATTTGAAGAATATAGTAGAGAATTCTAAGATTGAAAAAGTTATATGTAATGGGAAAACATCAGGGAAATACTATGAAAAGTATCAGATGAAGTATCTGGAAATTAAACCAGACATTCTTCCATCAACAAGTCCTGCTAATGCTGCGTATTCATTAGAGAAACTCGTTGATATATGGAAAAAGTCACTTGTAATTTAATGATATTAAGTTATCATTTGTCAGAACAGTATATATTAAACAATTATTTGGCTGGTTTAACAACATTAAGAGGCATCATAAGATGGTCGATAAGTATACGATAAGCAGCGTCACCATTACCAGCTTTAAGATATTCGAAATATTTCTTATGTTCTTCTAAAGTACCGGTTACTCGGCCTTCAACTTCGAGAGCTGACTGTGAAGTAAGCTTTATCAGGTACATAAGTCTCTGAAAAATGTGATTAACTTCATCGTTGTTTATGTATTTTACGAGAAGAAGATGAAATTGATGATCGTAATTGATGAAATCTTCGTAGTTATCATTATCAGGATTGTCTTCAATAGTTTTATACTGAAGGTCAAGAATATTGCCAAGTTCCCTGATTGTTCTCTGACCTCTCGCAGTATTAATATCTGCAGCAAGACAATGTGTGCAGAAACCTTCTATTGCACATCTTATCTGAATAGTTTCTTTCATGTCTTTCTGGTTCAGTTGTCTGATACGGAATCCCTTGCTTGGGATAACATCTATGTATCCGTCCTGGCTTAAGCACTGAAGTGCTTCACGCATAGGAGTTCTGGATATACCAAGTTCCTTTGATAATTTAGTTTCTGAATACAGACTATTAACATCAAGTCTGTTAGTCAGAATCAGATCTTTAATATAATTATAAGCTTCCTGCTGAAGCGATGACATAAGCTGCATTATAAGCCTCCTTGTTTTGCGGAGCAAAATCCGAACCCTTTGGTGAGGAGAGGATTTAGCCTCCTTGTTTTGCCTCACATATCTAATTTTACGAATAAGATAATAAACAAAAAAACTTGATTGGTCAATATTTAATTAAAAATCTGTATACCGGTATACTGGTTTTGTGGAAAATGCACAATCAAATTGTGAAAAGTTTGACTACTTTTGATAATTGATTCTAAACCGGTATACTGGTATACTGCAATCAACAAGAAAACAACAAATCATTTTTCAGGAGGAAAAAAGAATGAACACAACATTTGAATTAGGAAATTTAAAAGTAATCGATTTAACAAAGCCACTTGATCCAAAGACTGAGTCAAGAAGATGCCACCTTATCAGATATAACACAGGCGGTCCAATCCCTGACTTCCATACAGCAATGGATCTTACAAGCCACCTTGGAACACATTGTGAGTGTCCTTATCATCATGATGACAACTGGCCATCAGTTGCTGAACTTCCTCTTACAACATTCATGGGAAGAGCAATCTACGTTGATTTCAAGGATACATTACCACACAGAAAGCACATCAGTGCAGCAGATCTTGACAAGGCAACAGAAGGCTGGGTAAAGGAAGGAGACATCCTTATCATTGATTCTTCTTACAAGCTTGACCCATTTACACCAGATACTAACACAGACAAGGATCAGAGATTACTTGTTAACGGTGAGACAGCACAGTGGTGTGTAGATCACAAGATTAAATGTGTTGGTTTCGGTGACGGAGTTTCAATTGAAAACTGCAACGAAGATGTTAAGCCATTCCATGACATCTGTATGGCAGAAAACATTGTATTCCTTGAAGTATTAAAGAACTTAGACAAGCTTTCACAGGATACATTCTTCATGTCATACTCACCACTTCCAATTTACGGACTTGATTCTTGTCCTATCCGTGCTTACGCAATTGAGGGACTTGCAGAATTTTCAAGATAATTAGTTAGAATAATAAGGAGATTACAGTTATGAAGATTGCAGTTCTTGGTGCAGGAGCCATGGGTTCAATATATGGTGGACATCTTTCATTACACAATGATGTCTATATGATTGATAAGAAGCAGGAAATTGTTGATAAAATCAATGCTGACGGACTTAAGCTTTTTGAAAATGATAAAGATGTAGTTTACAGACCTGAGGCAATGACAGACAGTGCTAATCTTGGAGAAGTTGACCTTGTAATACTTTTTGTTAAAGCACTTTTTTCTAAAGCAGCGCTTGAAGAAAACAGACATATAATTGGAGAACATACATATGTAATGACTCTCCAGAACGGAGCTGGTCATGAGGATATTCTTTCAGAGTTCGTTCCTAAGGAAAGAATTATCATCGGTACAACAGAGGATAATGGTGCAGTTCTTGACTTCGGCTATGTAAGACGAGGCGGAAAAGGAAAGACTAATATCGGAATGCTTGTACCTGACAGCAACGGAATGCTTGGAAAGATTAAGGAAAGCTTTGATGCATGTGGATTTGATACACACATTTATGATAATATCCAGCAGCTTATATGGGATAAGCTCTTTACAAATGTGTCTCTTTCAGCTCTCACAGGTGTACTTCAGGTTCCAATCGGATTCATTGCAGCAGATGAATATGCATGGAGCATGACTGTAACTCTTATTAAAGAAGCACTGGCTGTTGCCAAGGCTTTAGGACTTGAGTTTGATGAGCAGGAAATTATTGAGAGAGTAAGAAATACTTCTATCAGTTCACCAGAAGGAAAGACTTCTATATATGCAGACCTTAAGGCGGGAAGACGCACAGAGGTTAATACAATAAGCGGAGCAGTTGTAAGAGCCGGAGAGAAGACCGGAGTAGATGTTCCAACTCACAGAATGATTGTCAACATGGTTCATGCTATGGAAGACAGAGACAGAAAGGAGACGAAATAATGATATTTTCATCTATTAATTCAAAGGATGATTTTACTATTTATCCACAGGCAGTACAGAGAGCAATTAAATATTTAAAAGAAAATGATTTTGTTAATATGGAGCCAGGCGTTTATGAGCTTGAAGGAAAGCTTATGTATGCACAGGTATTTGATGCAGAGACTGGTTCTGTAAGTGAGAAGAGACCTGAAGTTCATGAGAAGTACCTTGATGTACAGTTCTTAGCTTCAGGAAGAGAAAAGTTAGGATTTACTCCTGATACTGGCAATTATGAAGTTGATGAAAAGTTTGATGAAAGAGATCTTATTTTCTACAAATCAGTAGAGAATGAAGGCTTTATCACAGCAACTCCTGGCTGTTTCTGTGTATTCTTCCCATCAGATGTTCACAGACCAGCATGTGCTGACGGAGAGCCAATGACAGTAAGAAAAGTAGTAGTTAAGGTAAGTACTGAATTATTAAAATAATTTCAGGGAGGTTTTTATGGGTAAGAAATTTATTGCGTTATTTTTATGCATGAGTTTATTAGTCTGTTCTGCATTAACGGGGTGTAGCACTAACACTACAGCAGACGGACAGGAAGTTAAGATTATAAGAGTTGCATTTAACCAGAACGAGGAACATCCTCAGTATAAGGCTATGAGAGAACTTGGAGATAAGTTCGAAGAAGCAACTAACGGAAGATATAAGATGGTTATTTATCCTAACGGAGTGTTAGGTGAGCAGGGTTCTATGGCAGAGTTCATAAGAACCGGAGCACTTGATATGGCTATTGTTCCATGTTCAGTTCCAGAAGGATATGATTCAGATTTTGCTATTGTTGGTGCACCTTATCTTTATGATGATATGGATCATTTAAGAAGAACTACATTATCAGGTGCATTTGATGAGCTTTTCAAGTCAACAAGAAAGTTTAATTTCGAAGTTCTTACTGTATATACAGCAGGTGAGAGAAATATATATGCAAACAAGCCAATCAATACACCAGATGACCTTAAGGGTATGATTGTACGAGTTAATGATTCAACAACATATCTTAACATGGTTAAGTATATGGGTGGTGTTGGTACAGCAATGTCACAGTCAGAGGTATACACAGCACTTCAGCAGGGCGTTATTGATGCCGGTGAGAACAGTGAGAGAGTATACACAGACTTCAAGCATTATGAGGTTGCAAAGTATTATTCATACACAAAGCATATTGTTCATCCTGATGTAGTTATTGCAAGTACTAACTTCCTTGACAGTATGTCAGCTGCCGATAAGGAAATATTTGACAAGCTTGTTGCAGACTCAACAGATTATGAGTTTGATGCATTTGCAGAATCAGTAGAGGAAGCTAAGAAGGACGCTGAAGCAAATGGTGCAATCTTTGTATATCCTGATACAGAGTTATTCAGAGAAAAATGTCAGCCACTTCTTGACAGCATTTCAGGCCAGTCAGAAGTTACTAAGAAAATATACGATAAAGTACAGGCTTTAAGAGAGGAGAAATAATATGACAGCAGTTAAAAAAGTATTAGACAAGATTACTTCATATTCAAGTGTTGTAATATTTATTGCAATGGTACTTATGGTAACATATCAGGTCATAGCAAGATATTTCTTCAAAAGCCCAAGCAGCGTTACCGAAGTACTCACAAGATACTGTTTCGTATGGCTGATTATAATATCAGCAACATATATGTTCGGACAGAGAGAGCATATTAATATATCAGTTATTAAGGATAAGTTACCTAAAACACCTAAGATGATAGTCAGCATAATTATTGAACTTGTTACAATCTGCTTTGCTGGACTTGTAATGGTATATGGTGGTTTTACAATCGCAAGAATGAATCTCGTACAGTTAGATACAATTCTTCATATTCCAACAGGTGTCATCTATTCAATTATTCCAATATGCGGTGTGATTATAATCTTCTACAGCATTTATAATATTGGACTTGAACTTAAAGCAAATAAGCAATAATTATGAGGAGGACTTTCGCATGAGTATAGCATTACAGGTAGCCTTAGTAATGGTTACAATATTAGTTATATTGCTGATAATCGGTGCTCCTATCGGTGTAGCAATCGGTCTTTCATCAGCAGTTTCAATGATATGCATGATTCCAGCCAATGTTTCCTTTGCAACTTCAGCACAGAGAATATTCGCAGGTTCTAATTCATTTTCACTTATAGCCATTCCGTTCTTTATCCTTGCGGGTAATATAATGAACAATGGTGGTATCGCAACAAGACTTGTTAATTGTGCCAAGGTTATTGCCGGTAGAATGCCGGGAGCACTTGCACAGTCAAATGTAGTTGCTAACATGTTATTCGGAGCAATCAGTGGTTCTGGTGCTGCTGCAGCCGCAGCTATGGGAAGCACAATCGGACCATTAGAGGAAAAAGAAGGTTACGACAAGAACTACAGCGTAGCTGTAAATGTAGCTTCTGCTCCAGTTGGAATGCTTATTCCACCAAGTAACACAATGATCGTATATTCAAGTATCGCAGGTAGCGTATCTATCGCAGCACTTTTCATGGCTGGTTATATTCCAGGAATCCTCTGGGGTGGTGCAGTTATGATTCTTGCAGGTATCATGGCTAAGAAGCGTGGATACCAGGCAGAAGAAAGAGTAACATTTAAAATCGCAATGAAGACATTCTGGCAGGCAATTCCAAGCCTTTTACTTATCGTAATCGTAATTGGCGGTATCCTTGCAGGTGTGTTCACAGCTACAGAAGGTTCAGCAATCGCTGTAGTATATGCAACAGTTCTTTCACTTATATATAAGTCATTTAAGTTAAAGGACATTCCAAGAATTGTTCTTGAGTCAGCAAAGACAACAGGTATCATTACATTCATGATTGGTCTTTCATCTATCATGTCATGGGCTATGGCTTTCACAGAAATCCCTGATATGATTGCAACAGCAATCCTTGGTCTTACAGACAATAAGATACTTATTCTTCTTTTAATAAATGTACTGTTACTTGTTGTAGGAACATTTATGGATGTAACACCAGCAATCCTTATCTTTACACCTATATTACTTCCTATATGTACAGCATTTGGCATGAGTCCAATACAGTTTGGTATTCTTCTCTGCTTCAACTTATCAATCGGAACAATTACACCTCCGGTTGGAACAATCCTCTTCACGGGCTGCCGTGTCGGTGGAGTTACTATTGAAAGTGTTATCAAGTACATGTTACCGTACTTCATTATCATTTTCGTAGCATTATTACTGGTTACATACATCCCTGCGATTTCAATGTTCTTACCTAAGATTCTGGGATTAGTGTAATAAATATCTTTTTTCCTAATATAATATGAAAGGCGCGGGCTACTCTTAGTGGTGGTCCGCGTCTTTTGATTTGCCAATAAATAAATACTATGATATCATTAATTATTATGTAATAAAGGAATGATTCATATGGATAATGTTATTATAAGAAGCATGAAAGAAGAGGATTCTTCTGAAGTTCTTGAGATGATGAAGGTGTTTTATGCCTCACCGGCTCTTATCTCAGACCCTTCCGAGGATGTTATGAGAAGGGATATTGCTGACTGTCTCGGTGATAATCCATTTATAGAGTGCTTTGTGTTCGAGGATAACGAGGGTGTTATCATGGGATATTCAATGGTTGCACACAGCTATTCTACTGAATGTGGCGGCAATTGTGTGTGGGTTGAGGATATATATATTAAGCCTGATTACAGAGGAAAGAGTATTGCCGGAGAGTTCTTTGACTACCTTGATAATCTGTATGGAAGAGAAGCTGTAAGATTCAGACTTGAGGTTGAAGAGGAGAACGAAAGGGCAGTGAAAGCATATAAGAAGGCTGGATTTCAGAAGCTTGGTTATGTGCAGATGGCTAAGGATTATTAATTGGAGTTGTTATGAATAATAATTATAATGAAAGAAGCATGAAGATTATTGACCTTAAGAAAACAATCTTAGAGGACAATGATGCTGATGCTGACAGATTAAGGGAAGAATTAAAGAAGAATAATGTGTTCTATATGAATGTCATGTCAAGTCCCGGTTCAGGAAAGACTACCACTATACTTGGCACAATTGGCAGACTTAAGGAACATTTTAATATAGGTGTAATGGAAGCTGATATTGATTCTGATGTGGATGCTCTTACAGTTGCTAAGGCAGGCGTGGCAGCAGTTCAGTTACACACTGGTGGAATGTGCCATCTTGATGCCGATATGTCAAGACAGGGAATGGCAGCGTTAGAAGCTGAGGCTGGCAGTTCTCTTAATCTGGTTATACTTGAGAATGTAGGTAATCTTGTGTGTCCTGCTGAATTTGATACAGGTGCATGCCTTAATGTGGCAATTCTTTCTGTGCCGGAAGGAGATGACAAACCACTTAAGTATCCGCTTATGTTCGAGAAATGTCAGGCTGTAATTATTAATAAAATTGATTCAATGCCGGCATTTGATTTTGATATGGATAAGGTTAAGGCTAACATTGCAATGAGAAATCCAGAAGCGGCAGTTTTCTTTGTTTCTGCAAGAACAGGAGAAGGAATGGATGAATGGTGCGGATGGCTTAAGAGCAATGTGGCACAATATTTAGGAGAGAACCAGAATGGGTAATGTAAGAGTAATTGATGTACACCAGAGTGTGTACGCAGTTAATGATGAGATAGCTGCAAGGACAAGGGCAAGACTTAAGGAAGAGAAGACATTTATGATTAATCTTATGTCAAGTCCGGGAGCAGGTAAGACTACGACTCTGTTAAGAACAGCGAAGATGTTAGGTGACAGATACCGTATAGGAGTTATGGAGGCAGACATTGATTCTTCTGTTGATGCTGAGAAGATGGCGGCAGCAGGAGTTGCTTCAATTCAGGTGCATACGGGCGGTGAGTGCGCGATGGACGCACAGATGACTATGCAGGCACTTGATGAGTTTGACACTAAGGGACTTGACCTTCTTGTTATGGAGAATGTGGGTAATCTTGTGTGTCCGGCTGAGACGGACACAGGAGCGTCGCGGAATGTTGTTATTCTTTCGTACCCTGAGGGCGATGATAAGCCACTTAAGTATCCTCTTATGTTTGAGGTGTGTCATGTAGTTCTTATTAATAAGATTGATACTAAAGAGTATTTTGATTTCGATGATGAAGCAGTTGTTGAAAGAATTCACGAAAGAAATCCATTGGCAAAGGTGTTTTTCGTATCAGCTAAGACTGGTGAGGGCTTTGATGAATGGATAAGCTGGCTTGACAATAATATTAAGGAATGGATTGGAGGTACAGTCTGATGGTAGATAGTCGTAATTTCAAGAAACAGAATCAGAAAGGACAGGGATTAAAGAAGCATAAGTGGATTCCACTTGTTGTTATTGTAGTGCTTGCACTTGTCCTTATCCTGATACAGTATTTTATGATTGATATACTTATGGCAGTTAATGCAAAATAATTATATATTCATGAATTCAGATAAGTTTAATAATCCCCAGCCCTGCAGGTTATCCGGCAGGGCTTTTTTAGTGCAGCATGAATGAAGACGTTTCTTTATCTCTTTAGGTGACATGTCTTTTTTCATAAGAACGTTGGCAATTGCACCGGAAACAACTGGGGCAGACATGGAAGTGCCGCTCTTTACCGAATAGCCATTGATGGAATTATTGCATGAACGGATATATGAGCCATTAACAATAAGTTCTGGTTTTACGATACATTCGCTTGTGGGTCCTCTTCCTGAATAGAAATCTTTTCCATCAGGGGAACCGACAGTAATGATTTTCTTACAGGTTCCGGGAATTGCAACTGTCTGTCTGCCAGGACCGTCATTGCCGGCAGCAGCGACAACAATAATATTGTTGTCCCACAGATTTTCAATTGTTTTCTCAAGTGCAATAAGATTTTCTTTTTCGCCAAATGTGGTTGCGCCGAAGGATATATTGACAACCCTTATATTGAGCTCTTTTTTGTGGGAGGTTATCCAATCTGCGGCATCTATAACATTTTCAATTCTGCCATTACCGAGTCTGTCTAACACTTTGATTCCAGCGAGGCTGGCAGCAGGACAGATTCCTTTAATTCTGCCATGGCTTGCAAATCCGCTTCCTGCGATAATTCCACTCACATGCGTGCCATGTCCACAGTCATCATATGCGTGTTTTCTGCCATTAACGAAATCTTTGAAAGCAACTATACGGTTTTTAAAATCTATATGAGGATATATTCCTGAATCTATTACAGCAACAGTCATTAATTTATTCATAATAATTATTTTCAGAACATAATATATATATTCTAGTATATTCAGA
>CAVBPJ010000084.1:0-9511 GCA_963597265.1 Evtepia sp.
CAAGTATTGTTTTATAAGTGTTTCGTGTTAGTTGCCAGATTGGTTATTTAAGTTGCTTGGTTATCAAAGTGGTTAGTTATTAATTGAGTCAATTATAAATGAATCCTATAAATTAACTTTTTTAATACGATTTATAGGTAGTTTTCAATTGATTTCAAGCGATTTTTAATAATTTTAGCCTGATTAGATGGATATATGCCTATAAGATATAACTTTAAAACGGTTTTATAGGTATATTGTGTAACTATTAACATAGACATGTGTATTTTTGCCTATAAGATTATATTTAATACGACTACTTATAGGTATCATGTTAAAAGGAAGGATTTTAGACAACCTATTAGGCTTTTTATAATTCTGGATACAATAGAATTCCTCTGTGACGGAACAGACGCCGCAACTCGCTTCGCTCTTGCAGCTGTGGATTGAAAGACGAGACAGGTGCGTCCCACTACTTTCGCGCAGTGTAGTGTCCTGACCTGCGGTCAGTCCACACGCGCTGTCGCGCTCTATGCGAATAACAAAAGAACCAGAGTTACAAGTAAACTTGCACTCTGGTTCTTCTATCATTCCCGCACTGCGCTTGTAGTTCGCGATTACTGTGGCTGCTTGCCGATGTATGCGAGGATACCACCATCTACATAGAGGATGTGTCCGTTAACTGCATCTGATGCTTCTGAAGCAAGGAATACAGCTGGTCCAGCTAATTCTTCTGGCTTTAACCATCTCTCTGCTGGTGTCTTTGCAACGATGAATGAGTCGAATGGATGTCTTGATCCATCTGGCTGTCTCTCTCTTAATGGAGCTGTCTGAGGAGTCTCGATGTAACCAGGTCCAATACCATTACACTGGATATTGTACTTACCATACTCAGAACAAATATTTCTTGTAAGCATCTTAAGACCACCCTTAGCAGCAGCATAAGCTGATACTGTCTCACGGCCTAACTCTGACATCATTGAGCAGATGTTGATGATCTTACCATGTCCTCTTTCGATCATTGAAGGAATTACTGCCTTTGATACGATGAATGGTGCGTTAAGATCTACGTCGATAACCTGTCTGAACTCAGCAGCTGTCATCTCGCACATAGGAATTCTCTTAATGATACCAGCGTTGTTTACGAGGATATCGATTGGTCCAACTTCCTTTGTGATCTTTTCTACAGTAGCGTTAACAGCTTCTTCGTTAGTAACGTCACAAACATATCCGTGAGCGTCGATACCAGCTTCCTTATAAGCTGCTAATCCCTTATCTACTAATTCCTGCTTAATATCGTTGAAAACGATTGTTGCACCAGCCTTAGCCATACCACTAGCGATAGCGAAGCCGATACCATATGATGCACCAGTTACAAATGCAATCTTACCTTCAAGTGAAAAATTAACTGACATTTTAATTCTCCTTTTCCTAATAATAATTTATAAATGAAACCCTCTACAGGTTACATTCCTTAGTAAAATATGTAATGATGGATTACTTTAAATCCTTCATGTCTACCCAGTCCATATCATCGAAATCTTGATTCTCTCCAGCCATTCCCCAGATAAATGCATATGCATGTGTAGCTGATGCTGAATGAATTGACCAGCTTGGTGAAATAACTGCTTCTTCGCTTCTCATGATGATATGACGAGTCTCTGTTGGCTCACCCATGTAGTGAACAACAATATCTTCTTCTGGAATCTCGAAATAGAAGTAAACTTCCATTCTTCTGTCATGTGTATGACATGGCATTGTATTCCATACGCTTCCTGGCTCAAGAGTTGTGATACCCATCTCTAACTGGCATGTCTCAACCTGTCCTGGTAAAATATACTTTCTGTTAAGACGCTTATTGCATCCTTCTACTGAACCAAGCTGAAGCTTGAACTCTTCCTTGATATCCTTCTCAGGATCAATGAATACTGTAGGATATGTCTTATGTGCTGGTGTTGAGTTAAAGTAGAACTTAGCTGGCTTAGAAGAATCCTCGCTCTTGAACTTAATCTCCTTAGAACCCATACCAATATAAAGACCATCTCTATATTTAAACTTATATTCAGTACCATCAACGATAACTGAACCGTTGCCACCTACATTAAAGATACCCATCTCACGTCTCTCAAGGAAATATGCTGCCTTAAGCTCAGAACCTGCCTCAAGTGTAAGTTCCTTATTAACTGGCATACATCCACCTACGATAATACGATCAATCTGGCTGTAAACAAGCTTGAAATCATCAGCTGGGAAAAGATTCTGAATAAGGAAATCATTTCTCAATCTTTCTGTATCATAGCCTTTAACATCTCTTGCGTTAGCACCCTGTCTTACTTCCATCGTAACTCTCCTTTTCAATTCACAAACCTAGGGCTTAGCCCCGTTTGGTGTTTATAATACCACAAAATCCAATTATTTACAACTATTAACCAACTATTCCCTTTATAAGTACATTTTTTTCGACATATTCCTGTAAAAATGTATACGCTTCCTTAATCATTGTTTCTGCTTCTTTAGTTTTATCTGCATTATCACAGTAAATCCTTGCAATCACATCACCCTTATTAACCTTGTCCCCTATCTTCTTGGAAAGAACAACACCAACAGATAAATCAATCACATCGTCCTTGGCTGCCCTTCCACCCCCAAGAATCATTGAAGATTTTCCTATAAGCTCAGACTGGATTGACTGGACATAACCATCACAATCTGCACACACCTCTGTTATTGTATCAGCAACCTTTAACTTCTCCGTATTATATACAGCATCAGAATCACCACCCTGAGCCTTAACGAATTCAGCCATCTTGTCCAATGCACTTCCGTCACTGATTACTCTCTCAAGTTCTTTTCTCACATCATCTTTATCAAGGTCATCTCTTGCAGCAAGCACCATATAAGTTCCAAGATTAAGAACAAGCTCGGTTAAATCCTCCGGTCCTTCGCCCTTTAAAGTATTGATAGCCTCTATAACCTCAAGTGCATTGCCGACTGCATATCCTAACGGCTGGTCCATATCAGTAATAAGTGCTGTCACTTTTCTGCCTGCACCTTTTCCAATACGCACCATCTCCTTTGCAAGATTTTCGGCATCAGTTTCATTTTTCATAAATGCACCGCTTCCGGTCTTAACATCAAGCACAATCGCGTCAGCTCCCGAAGCCAGCTTCTTGCTCATAATGCTACTAGCAATAAGCGAAATATTCTCAACCGTAGCCGTAACATCCCTGAGCGCATATATCTTCTTATCTGCAGGTGCAAGATTTCCCGTCTGCCCTGTTATTGCAATTCCTATATCATTGACCTGTTTTATAAATGCTTCTTCAGACAGAGATGTGTTAAATCCCGGAATGCTTTCCAGCTTATCAATCGTTCCACCTGTATGTCCCAGTCCTCTGCCGCTCATCTTGGCGACCTTACCTCCAAGTGCTGCAACCATAGGTGCAAGAACAAGTGAAGTCTTATCTCCAACACCGCCTGTGCTGTGTTTGTCCACTTTAACTCCGTTAATAGCCGACAAATCCAGCTTGTCTCCGCTGTTTTCCATCGCCAGAGTCAGATTAAGAGTTTCATCATAATCCATGTGTCTGAAGTATATTGCCATAAGAAGAGCAGAAACCTGATAATCAGGTATATCTCCCCTGACATATCCATTAACAAAGAAGTCAATCTCTTCTTTAGTCAGTTTCCCGCCATCTCTTTTCTTCTCAATAATATCAACCATTCTCATAGTAAAGCCCTCCTATACAATCTTATTAAGAAAACTCTTTCCTATCTTAACAGGTTCTGTACCGAAAATCTCAGTCAACGTCTGTGCTATGTCAGCATAAGTGTCCCCTGTTCCAAGATTAACGCCATGTTTTAAGCATTTGCCATATACAAGCAGTGGAACATACTCTCTGGTGTGGTCAGTTCCCTTATATGTCGGGTCACAGCCGTGGTCAGCTGTAATAACAAGCATATCCGTATCTTTCATCGTATCAAGCACCTGTGCGAGCCTTTCATCAAATTCTTCAAGACCTCTCGCATAGCCCTTATAATCTCTTCTGTGTCCCCATGTTGAATCGAACTCAACCAGATTAGTATATATAATTCCTTTATTATCCTGCTTCATATAATCAAGAGTCACATCCATTCCATCCTGATTATCATTAGTGTGCTTGGACTCTGTAAGTCCCACACCAGCAAATATGTCATGAATCTTACCGACTCCGATTACATCAAGCCCCTTATCACGCACTCTGCATAATATATTATCATCACTTGGCTTTAGTGAAAAATCCCTTCTGTTAGATGTTCTCTTATAATTGCCATTCTCACCAACAAAAGGTCTTGCAATAACTCTTGCAACTGCATTCTTTCCTGTAAGAATATGTCTTGCCGTTTCACACATCTGATAAAGTTTCTCAACAGACACAACTTCTTCATGGCATGCAATCTGGAAAACTGAATCTCCCGATGTGTATACAATTGGCTTTCCTGTCGCCACATGCTCATCACCAAGTTCTGCAATTATCTGTGTTCCTGAAGCCGGCTTATTGCAAAGAATACCCGGAACGCCCGTCTCTTTAATGAATTCATCAATAATATCGTCTGGAAATCCATCTGGATACACTGGAAACGGATTAGGAGAATATATTCCTGCCATCTCCCAGTGTCCAATCGTTGTATCTTTTCCGGCAGACACTTCTGCAAGTTTTCCAAAACATCCAATCGGATTATCACATTTTTCAAGATTATGTGCGCCATCAATATTGCCAATTCCAAGCTTTACCATATTAGGAATATTAAGCCCTCCATTAGCTTTGGCTGTATGTCCCAATGTATCTGCACCCACATCGCCGAACTCAACTGCATCCTTAGCCTCGCCAATTCCGACACTGTCCAAAACTATCCATATAATTCTGTTAATATTCATAATCACGCCTCCTGACAATCTTTAATATATTGTACCACAAACAGTACTTTCTGTATTATTATTTTGCATTTTTCAAAACAAATGTTATAATCACATAGACATTGTATGTTTTATGCAAATGTAATTATTGAATATACATTTTTAAGGAGAAAATTATATGAGTTTCGAGTTCGTCACAAAGCTTCCTACACCTACTGAAATCAAAGAACAGTACCCTGTACCGGAAGAGATAAAGACATTAAAAGCAAAAAGAGATGCTGAGATTGCTGATGTTATCACTGGCAAATCAGACAAGCTTCTCGTTATTATCGGACCTTGCTCAGCAGATAATGAAACTGCTGTTCTTGATTACACATCAAGACTTGTCAAAGTTCAGGAAAAGATTAAAGACAAAGTTATTATTATCCCAAGAGTTTACACTAACAAGCCAAGAACAACAGGCGTTGGTTACAAAGGAATGCTTCATCAGCCAGATCCTGAAAAGAAGCCTGACCTTCTTGCCGGTCTTGTTGCAATCAGAAAGATGCACATTGATGTAATGAAAGAAACAGAACTTAGTCCTGCTGATGAGATGCTCTATCCTGAGAACTACTGGTATCTTTCAGATGTTCTCTCATATGTTGCCGTTGGTGCAAGATCAGTTGAGAACCAGCAGCACAGACTTGTATGCTCAGGAATTGATGTTCCAGCCGGCATGAAGAATCCTACAAGTGGTGATTTCTCAGTAATGCTTAATTCTGTAGTTGCTGCCCAGTCTAAGCAGACATTTATCTACAGAAACTGGGAAGTTAACACTCCTGGAAACCCTCTTACACATACAATATTAAGAGGTGCTGTTAATAAGCATGGCCAGACAATCCCTAATTATCATTATGAAGATTTAATAAGACTCTGCAACATGTATGCTGAAAGAGATCTTCAGAATCCTGCAGTTATCGTTGATGCTAACCATAGCAATTCCGGCAAGCAGTATCTTGAGCAGATTCGTATTGTCAAGGAAGTACTTCATAGCTGTCACCACTCTGCTGATGTCAAGAAGCTCGTTAAGGGTGTTATGATTGAAAGTTATATTGAGCCAGGTAATCAGAAGGTTGGGGATGGCGTATACGGTAAGTCAATCACAGATGCATGCCTCGGATGGGCTGAATCAGAAAAACTTTTATACGATATTGCAGACCTTGTTTAAAAACATTTTCATCAGGTCGGGATTAATATAGCTTTCTGCAAATGTTCCGATTAATGTAAGTAACAATGACATACTCACTATAATGACCGTTCTTCTTAAAGTATCAATTCTGTTAAGGAAATAATGACACATAAGAAGAACGGTCATTATATATAACAGATAATGTGGAAACAACCACACAAGAACCATAACTACTCCACCGGCACCATGATACATTACCGCCTTTGTCATACATATTCCAAGGCAGAATCCATTATATAGACACAGCCAGTATACATACAGTTTCCTGAACGGAGTAATCATAAACACTGCAAATGTTATGAATTTCCTTAATCTGTAAGCAAGCACTTCCTGCCATACATCTGCATATGCAACATTAGAATTAATGTACGCAATCAGATATTCAGTTGAAAACACATCTCCGTAGCGCCACATTTTTACAAAGCATGTACCAAGTATAATACCAGCAATAATTAATGCGGCGAATCTTATATTCTTAATTACCCATAACAAAAAAGTCCTCATATATATCCATCAAAATGTACTTTGAATCAATATATGAAGACTTTGTCTTAATTATTCTTTTTACGGTTAAGTAAAGCATCGTACGCAAGAACTGCTGAAATCGTCTTGGAATCCTGTATTGTTCCCGCAAATATCATGTTTTTAAGTTCTTCCAGCGTATATTTTTCTACATCTATGAACTCATCTTCATCAAGATGCTGGCTCGTCTTAACAAGGTCTGTTGCCAGATACACATCGACAACTTCATTGCAGAACGCAACAGCAGTCACAACCGACACAAGCTTAGTAAGATTATCTGACCTGTATCCTGTCTCTTCTTCAAGTTCCCTTGCTGCTGCATTAATTGTTGGCTCATCCCAGCCATTAAGACCTCCTGCTGGAATCTCAATTGTTTCTCTGTCAAGTGCGTCCCTGTACTGTCTTACCATGAGCAGCCTTCCATCATCTAACACTGGAACAACCGCCGCTGCTCCCCTGTGGTCTATATAATCCCACTCTGCTCTGTGCCCATCAGGTGTCTCTATAACATCTGTATATATATCAAGTATCGAACCCTTGTATTTAAGAATTCTGTCCACTCTTTTAATATGTTCTTTCATAGTCAGCCTCTCTATGTAAAATACTACTTAATAGTTAAATACTTATTAGTGGTAAAATTACTTAATGCTTGTACATTTGTCATAGCATGCATCAGTGGCTTTGATAAGAGCATTTCTAAAGCCATTCTCTTCAAGTGCGGAAACAGCCTGAATTGTTGTTCCACCAGGTGAGCATACTTTATCCTTAAGTGCTGCAGGATGTTCTCCTGACTCAAGCACCATCTTGGCCGAACCAAGAACTGTCTGTGCAACCATCTTATATGCGTCATCTCTCTTAATGCCGTACTTTACAACGCTGTCTGCAAGAGCTTCAATAAACATATATACATAAGCTGGTGAGCTGCCGCTTGCACATACAACTCCATCCATAAGCTTTTCATCAACGTAAACAACCTTACCGAATGAAGTAAAGAATTTGTCTATAACATCTCTTTCGTCAAATGAATAATCAGATGTATTATATGCTACTCCTGTCATTCCTTCCCCGATAAGTGCAGGTGTATTAGGCATTGCTCTTACAACTCTTATATTGCTTCCAAGAGCATTCTTAATAGATGCAATAGTAATTCCCGGTGCTATTGATATAATAACGCTTTCTTCTGTTACCACATTGACAATATTCTTAAGTACTGTTGGATACATCTGTGGTTTTACTGCAAGCACAATATACTTGGCATTGTTGCCACATTCTGCATTACTTTCCGCGAATCTTACACCTGTCTCAGATGATATTCTTTCGCATTTTTCTCTGTTAGGTGATGAAAATATAATATCTGATGGTGAAAATGCTGCCAAAGCACCTTTAAGCATTGCATATCCCATGTTACCCATTCCAATAAAACCAATCTTAGCCATATGTATATCCTCCCAACTATATCACGATATATAACATCTGCTTATTATATACCCGGTTATTAAATAAGCTTGCTTATAAAAAGCAAGCTTATATTAATTATATTCATTTAATTATTTGTTTTCAAGTAACTTTTCTACACTTACAAGCTTAACACAGAGAACGAAAAGGTCTGCAGCCTGCTTCATCTCTTCTGGAGTTGGGAATGATGGAGCAATTCTTATATTAGAATCCTTAGGGTCCTTTCCATAAGGGAATGTTGCACCGGCACCTGTAAGCTTAACGCCAGCTTCTTTACACTTAGCAACTATTGCCTTGGCACATCCGTCCATAGCCTCAAATGAGATGAAATATCCGCCCTTAGGCTCTGTCCATGAACCAATTCCAAGTCCGCCAAGTTCTTTTTCAAGAACGCTTTCTACAGCCTCAAACTTAGGTCTCATGAATTCAGCATGCTTTCTCATATGCTCCTTAAGTCCGTTAATATCCTTGAAATATCTTACATGTCGTAACTGATTAATCTTATCATGTCCGATTGTCTGGATTGTAAGCTGTTTCTTAATATCTGCAATATTATTAGCAGATGTAGCAAGTGCTGCAATACCTGAACCTGGGAAGCTTACCTTAGAAGTTGAAGCAAACTCGAATACCATATCAGGGTTACCAGCTTTCTCACACTCGCTGATGATATCAGGAAGTTCATCCTTCTTATCATCATATAAATCATGGATAACATAAGCGTTATCCCAGAAAATTCTGAAATCTTCAGCAGCTGGCTTAAGAGCAGCCATTCTCTTAACTGTTTCTTCAGAATATGTATATCCCTGAGGATTAGAATACTTTGGAACGCACCAGATACCCTTTACAGACGCATCTTTGCTTACATACTCTTCTACCATGCCCATATCCGGACCAGACTCTGACATTGGAATATTAATCATCTCAATTCCGAATCTCTCTGTAATTGCGAAATGTCTGTCATATCCAGGAACTGGACATAAGAACTTAACCTTATCAAGCTTGCACCATGGTGTATTACCAAGAATACCATGTGTGTATGCTCTTGAAATCTGGTCATACATGATATTAAGACTTGCGTTACCATAAACAATAACATGATCTGGTGTTGTACCCATCATATCTGCCATAAGCTTCTTAGCTTCTGGAATACCATCTAAAACACCATAATTTCTGCAATCTGTTCCATCTAAAGCCTTAAGGTCTGATGAACTATTGATTGTATCAAGAAGTCCTAATGAAACATCAAGCTGCTTAGCTGATGGCTTACCTCTTGACATATCTAATGCAAGACCCTTTGCCTTAGCTTCTGCATACTCCTTGTTCAAGCTTTCCTTTAAAGATAAAAGCTCTTCTTTACTCATATCATTGTACTGCATAATCTTCCTCCTAATCAGCATATAATCAACATGCTCTATTCTACAATGTATGAT
>CAVBPJ010000085.1:0-8282 GCA_963597265.1 Evtepia sp.
TGCATAGACTATGAAGATGACATTTCAGCCAAAGAACAGACAGAGATCAAAGGTTCACGGATTCAGATCAAGAATGAGTACTGCAGGTGGAAGAAAAGTTTTATCAGCAAGAAGAGCTAAGGGTAGAAAGAAACTTTCAGCTTAATTAATATTTTCTTGATTTTGTTGGCAGATGGGAGTTTCTCATCTGCTTTTTTCAGATTATAATAATATTTAATTATATTGATAATTAATTGAAGTAACATTTTAAATAATAAGAATGGTGAATGATATGAAATATAAGGATTTTCAAACATTAGGAAGTAATCAGGAATTTAAAAAGGTGTACAATAATAAGAAATCTTTCGCTAATAAGAATCTTATTATGTATATTTCTGAGAATGGAACGGATACTAAACGATTAGGTGTATCTGTGAGTAAGAAGGTCGGGAATAGTATTGTCCGACACAGACTGGCAAGACTGATACGAGAGGCATTCCGCCTAAGTACAGACTGTATACCCGATGGATATGATTATGTTGTCGTAGCCAGAGCCAGTTTGAAAGATAAGGGTTTTTTTGAAACTAAGGAATCAATGATTCATTTATTGAAACTTCATAAGCTTTATAAGCAGGATTAAACAGGCGGTTAATATGAAGGATATAAAGAGTAAGTTAAAGAATGTGGGCAAGTTCATAGTTCTTAAGATGATAAGATTGTACCAGCTCGCAATATCTCCTTATAAGGGTGGTAAATACTGCAGCTTTATTCCTACATGTTCGCAGTATGCAATTGAAGCTATTGAAATGTATGGAGTTTTCTTAGGTGGGTGGTTGGCACTTAAAAGAATATTAAGGTGCAATCCATTTAATAAGAACGCTTATGGCTTTGACCCGGTGCCGGTAGGCAGATACGGGAAAAGAAAAAAGCAATAAACAATTGAATATTTGGATAGTGCTATATTATGCGGAGGTGACAATTTGAGTATTATTAAGCCAATTGCACAGTTACTCGGTTACATTTTAGACATTCTTTTCAAGGGTCTTAATGCAATGGGAATTGGTAATATTGCAATAGCAATCATTATTTTTACTCTGCTTGTTAAAATGTTAATGCTTCCATTACAGATTAAGCAGCAGAAGATGACTAAGTTACAGTCAGTTATGAACCCGGAAATAAAGGCTATTCAGGAGAAGTATAAGGGAAAGAACAGTGATACTGCAGCTATGCAGAAGATGCAGATGGAAACTAAGGCTGTATACGAAAAGTATGGTGTTTCACAGTGGGGAAGCTGTGTTCAGCTTCTTATCCAGATGCCAATTCTTTTCGCTCTTTACAGAGTATTCCAGCAGATACCACTTTATATTTCACAGATTAAGGTACTTTTCCTTAATATACTTGGACTTAATGGCGCTGATGGTATCTCATCTGTTTCAGGATATGCTGATACACTTAATGAGATATACGGAAAGTCAGTTGACTGGAGCAATACAAGTACAGCTGTAACAACACTTAACTCATTTACTGCAGACCAGTGGACTAAGTTAAAGGAAGCATTTCCAGCATTTTCTGATATGATTACACAGAATCTTGATAAGATTAACCATATGAACACTTTCTTAGGCGTTAATATGTCTCAGAATCCAGGTTTTGGTCTTCATATAGCTATATTAATTCCAATCCTTGCAGGTGTTACACAGTTCATATCTGTTAAGGTTTCACAGGCTGGTATGGCTCAGCCTGACAGCGATAACCCAGCAGCAGCGTCTATGAAGATGATGACTTATTTCATGCCACTTATGTCAGCATTTCTTGCAATAAGTCTTCCTTCAGGTCTTGGTGTTTACTGGATTGCAACTGCTGTTATCCAGACAATTCAGACTATCTTCATTAACAAGTATTACGATAAGCTTGGAACAGATAAGATCGTTGAGAAGAATGTTGAAAAGCGTAATAAGAAGAGAGCCAAGAAGGGTCTTCCAGCAGAAACTATCGTTAAAGGTGCTTCTGTAAGTACTAAGAATGTTAACAACAATAAGAATTCTTCTACTTCTTCAAGTGCTGACAGAGCTAAGAAGCTTCAGGAAAGAAAAGAAGCTAACGATAAGAAGATACAGGAATTAAAAGAAGCTGCAGCAGCAAGCGGTAAGGCAGCTAAGCCAGGAAGTCTTGCTGATAAGGTTGGTATGGTATCAAGATACAATGAGGTCAACGATAAAAGAAAATAGAGAGGGTTAAGTAATGGAATATATTGAAGTTACAGGAAAATCTGTTGAAGAAGCTATAACTAATGCCTGCACTAAGCTTGGTATTCCAAGTGATAAGCTTGATTATGAAGTTATAGACAAAGGTAATTCAGGATTTTTAGGAATATTTAATTCTAAGCCTGCTAAGATTAAGGCAAGAGAAAAGCAGGAAGAGCCTGTAGTAGAACAGGTAAAGGCAGAGGAGCCTAAAAAGGCTGTTGAAGCACCTGTTCATACAGAGAAGAAATTTGAAAAGAAGGCTGCTGATTTTAAGAAGGCAGAGCCTAAGAAGGAATTCAAGTCTGAACCTAAGAAAGAGTTTAAGAAGGAATATAAGCCTGCTGATAACCACAAGAATGCAGAAGTTAAGGAAGCTCCTAAGGCTGAAGCACAGCCACAGCCTAAGGCAGAGCCATTTACAGCTGAGCAGAAGGAAGTTATTAAGAAGGATATTAAAGAATTCCTTAACAACATGTTTGGTGCAATGAACATGGAAGTTAAGGCTGATATTACATTTGACGATGAAGAAAACAGCGTTAATGTAGATCTTTCTGGAGATAATATGGGCGTTCTTATCGGTAAGAGAGGACAGACACTTGATTCTATCCAGTATCTTACAAGTCTTGTAATCAACAAGAACAGTGAGAAGTATGTAAGAGTTAAATTAGATACAGAGAACTACAGAAAGAGAAGAAAAGAAACTCTTGAGTCTCTTGCTAAGAATATTGCATACAAGGTTAAGAGAAGCAGAAGACCTGTTTCACTTGAACCAATGAACCCATATGAAAGAAGAATTATCCACTCAGCACTTCAGTCAGACAGATTCGTTTCTACAAGAAGTGAGGGTGAAGAACCTTTCAGACATGTTGTTGTTTATCTTGAAAGAGAGAATAATAACAGATATAACAGATAATTAGATATATGATTTTATGAAATGCTGTGGTATTATTATCACAGCATTTTTTATATGGAGGATGGAAATGGAGGACACAATAGCAGCTATATCTACCAGCACAATGTCAAGCGGTGGAATAAGTATTGTGAGAATAAGCGGTCCTGATGCTATAAGCATTGGTGATAAAGTATTCAGATCAAAAAAGAATATTAAACTTGCAGATGTACAGAGTCATACAGTACATTTTGGAAATATATGTGATAATGGCAATGAAATTGACGAAGCACTTGTAATTGTCATGAAAGCTCCTAACACATACACAAGGGAGAATATTGTTGAGATTGACTGTCATGGCGGTATTCTTGTTACCAAGAAGGTGTTAGAGGCAGTGCTTAATGCCGGTGCAAGACTTGCCGAGCCGGGCGAATTTACCAAGAGAGCATTTCTTAATGGAAGAATTGACCTTTCTCAGGCAGAGGCTGTTATTGATATTATCAATGCAAAGAATGATTATGCTCTGAAATCTTCTGTTAATCAGTTAGATGGCAGATTATCAGAGAAAATTAAGAACATAAGGGAAATGATACTCAATAATGTTGCATTTATAGAAGCTGCACTTGATGATCCTGAACATTTTGATATAGATGCTAATGTAGATAACCTTAAAAATGATGTGGAAAACTGTCTTAATAATGTGGAAAACTTGTTAAAAACATGCGACAATGGCAGAATTATGCATGATGGAGTGCGTACAGTCATTTTGGGGAAAACTAATGCGGGCAAATCAAGCCTGCTTAATGTGCTTGCAAGAGAAGAGAGAGCAATCGTTACTGATATAGAGGGAACTACAAGAGATACTCTTGAGGAAATGATTAATCTGTCTGGAATTACTCTTAATCTTATTGATACTGCAGGAATCAGAAAAACTGATGATGTTGTTGAGAGCATTGGTGTTAATAAGGCTAAGAAACTTGCAGAAGTTGCAGACCTTGTAATATATGTGGTTGATTCTTCACGGGCACTAGATGATAATGATTACGAAATTATGGAACTTATTAAAGATAAGAAGGTTCTTGTAATACTTAATAAAGCTGATCTTGCACAGGTTACTACAGCAGATGATATTAAGAAAATCATTAATTGTGAGACAGTTACTATATCTGCAAAGCAGGAGACAGGAATTGAAGAGCTTGAGGAAACTGTTAAGAATATGTTCTTTAACGGTGAAGTTAAGTTTAATGAAGATGTATATATTACAAGTACAAGACATAAAGAGCTTTTAAAGAAAGCAGATGACAGCTTAAAGCTTGTACTTGATGGAATTGATAACATGGTAAGTGAAGATTTCCTTACTATTGATTTAATGGCTGCATATGAGAATCTTGGTCTTATAATAGGAGAAGAGATTGAAGATGACCTTGCTAACAGAATTTTCTCAAAGTTCTGTATGGGTAAGTAATGCAGGTTGATAAGGAGAAGTAATATGCCTAATATTAGAGAAGAATATGATGTTGTAGTAGTAGGTGCCGGTCATGCAGGCTGTGAGGCTGCCCTTGCTGCTGCAAGAATGGGACTTGAAACAATTATATTTACAGTAAGCGTTGAAAGTATTGCAATGATGCCTTGTAATCCTAATATCGGAGGAAGCTCCAAGGGACATCTTGTAAGAGAGATAGATGCTCTCGGTGGAGAGATGGGCAAGAATATTGATGCTACATTTATACAGTCTAAGATGTTAAATGCGTCAAAAGGTCCAGCGGTTCATTCACTCCGTGCGCAGGCTGACAAGTCAGATTACAGCAGAAGAATGAGAAATGTGCTTGAGAATACAGAACATCTGCATATAAGACAGGCTGAGGTGTCAGAGATTATCGTTAATGACGGTAAGATTGGCGGTGTTAAGACTGTTTCTGGCGCAGAATACATAGCCAAGGCGGTTGTTTTATGTACAGGTGTATATCTTAAGGCAAGATGTATATACGGCGATGTAAGCTATTATACAGGTCCTAACGGATTACAGGCTGCCAACCATCTTACACAGTCACTTATTGATAACGGAATTGAGGTAAGAAGATTCAAGACTGGTACTCCTGCCAGAGTCGATAAGAGATCAGTAGATTTTTCTAAGATGACAGAGCAGTTTGGTGATAAGAGAGTTGTGCCATTTTCATTTGAAACAGACCCTGAAAGCATACAGAAGGAGCAGGTAAGCTGCTGGCTTACATACACTAATGAAGAGACACACAAGATTATTATGGATAATCTTGACCGTTCACCTCTTTATTCAGGTGATATACATGGAACAGGCCCAAGATACTGCCCATCAATTGAGGATAAGGTTGTAAGATTTGCAGACAAGGACAGACATCAGGTATTCATTGAGCCAGAAGGCTTATATACTAATGAAATGTATCTTGGCGGAATGAGCAGCTCTATGCCTGAAGATGTACAGTATGCAATGTACCGCACAGTTCCCGGACTTGAGAATGTCAGAATCGTAAGAAATGCTTACGCTATTGAATACGACTGCATTAATGCTGTCCAGTTAAAGTCTTCTCTTGAATTCAAGAAGATTGAAGGTTTATTTGCAGGCGGACAGTTTAACGGAAGTTCAGGATATGAGGAAGCCGCTGCACAGGGAATTATTGCCGGTATTAATGCAGCACTTTTCGTTAAGAAGGAAGAACCACTTATACTTGACCGTTCAGAAAGTTATATAGGTGTTCTTATAGATGACCTTGTAACTAAGGAGACAGCAGAGCCTTACAGAATGATGACAAGCCGTGCAGAGTACAGACTTATATTAAGACAGGATAATGCAGATATAAGACTTACCAAATACGGTTACAGAGTCGGACTTATAAGTGAAGAAAGAATGAACCGTCTTACACGCAAGATTCAGCTTATAGATGAAGAAATAGAGCGTGTTAAGTCAGTTAATATAGGAACTGGAAGTGAAGTGCAGAAGGTACTTACAGATAATGGAAGTACAGAACTTACAACAGGTGCTACACTTGCTGAGCTTATCAAGAGACCTGAACTTTCATATGATGTCCTTGCTCCGATTGACAAGCACAGACCAGAGCTGCCTTGGGACGTATGCGAGCAGGTTAATATCAACCTGAAATACGAGGGATATATAGACAGACAGTTAAGACAGGTTGAACATTTTAAAAAGCTTGAAAATAAGCTTATACCAGACAGTCTTGATTACTTCGGAATAAGCGGATTAAGAAAAGAAGCAATGCAGAAGCTTGATAAATTCAGACCTCGTTCAATAGGACAGGCATCAAGAATATCAGGTGTGTCACCTGCCGATATATCAGTGCTTCTTGTTTACCTCGAATCTCTTAGAAGAAAGCATTAATAAAAGCATTGATAAGGAGAAATGTATGATAAATGAAACATTTAAGAACAATCTGGATTCTATAGGTGTTGAGCTTACAGACAGACAGTACGAGCAGTTTGACATATATTATAAGCTGCTTGTTGAATGGAACAGCTTTATGAATCTTACTGGAATCACAGATTATGACGAAGTTCTTTTAAAGCATTATGTTGACAGTCTTGTGTTAGATATTGAAAAAATCGGACATGGAAAGAATGAGATTTCTCTTATTGATGTTGGAACAGGTGCAGGTTTTCCGGGACTTCCGTTAAAGATAGCACATCCACAGCTTAATGTTGTCCTGCTTGATTCACTTAATAAAAGAGTAAAGTTTCTTAATCAGGTAATAGATGATCTTGGACTTACAGGAATAGAAACTGTTCATTCAAGAGCAGAGGATGGTGGAAGAAATAAAGATTTAAGAGAACATTTTGATGTAAGTGTTTCACGAGCTGTTGCTAACCTGGCAACTCTTGTGGAATATAATCTTCCATTCGTCAAAGTTGGTGGATATTTCGTGGCATATAAGTCAGGAGATATTGATGAAGAATTAGTAAATGCTAAGAAAGCAGTAAGCGTTCTTGGCGGAACAATAGAAGAAGTGAAGAAATTCCAGCTTCCGGGTACTGATATTGACCGTTCTTTAGTATATATTAAGAAAGTTAAACCAACATCTGGAAAGTTCCCAAGAAAAGCCGGACTTCCTTCAAAAGAGCCGATTGCATAAGCAGTCTGTACACATTATAGTATAAAGAAAACCCATATTATTCACTTTATATGATTAGTAATTCATCATATTGTGGATAATATGGGTTTATTAATTATATGTTGTTGATTATCTGGATTGTATAAAAATCTCTGATAGTTGTTAATTAATTGAGGAATATCTCAGCCTGTCTTACAAATTCAGCCGGCTGTTCAACCTGTGGAAGCTTCTTGGCATCCTGAACCATAACATTCTCAATTGCAGGATTAATATGCATATATTCATCAATAACATCATTATTGTTATGCATACCATTAATCATGTATATACAGTTATCAAGCTCAGAAAGTGCCTTAGAGATAGTAACAGTAGTGAAGTTACATTCTGTGCTGATGAACAGATACTTAGCTGATGCATCACCAAGATGTGCATTCTCGTGGCAAGCATTAATATAATCAGCAGGAATTCTGCCATCTTTGAAAGTTGTTGAAAGAAGCTTTCTAAGAGAAGGTCTGTTAAACAGAATATTGTAAACAGTAGTTCCGATAACAGGCACATTTAAAATGTATCTTCTTATTCCACTTAAGTTATCTGGTCCTTTAAGAGCATCTTCAACAGATACAGGTGAAACAAGAATAATCTTGTTAAACAATGCGTGATTGTTGAATGCTGCCATAATCACAATAGGTGTTGAACCTGCAGTAGCAACAACATCTGTCTTAGAACGGATAACATTGAGTACGAAATCGTTAATAAGCTGTGTATACATAAATGTTGTATAAGTAAGATTAGGTTTATCAGAGTGTCCACAGCCTAATAAATCGATAGCATAGACCTTGTGATTCTTAGCAAAGCTGTTAATAGTCTGTTCCCATTCGTAAGCTGAACTGTAAGAATTAAGGTCATGTATAAGTAAAAGTGGAGAACCTGAGCCGGCAGTTACATATGCAATATTGCCGAACTTCCACTGATAATTACTTCTTATTCTCTTACCAGTATAGTTATTAGCAGTAGATGATTTGAAAATTATGCTGTTAATCAGATGTGTAGTAGTAACAACAGCAGCTC
>CAVBPJ010000086.1:0-7965 GCA_963597265.1 Evtepia sp.
TTAATAATAAAATGAAAGAAGAAAGGAATTAAATATGAAGAAAGTAGTGATTTTTGGAGCAGCAGGGCATACAGGAAAATATATAACAGAGAAGATGAAGTCAGAGAAGGATATTGAGTTGTCAGTATTTGTAAGAAATCCGGCAAAGTTCGAAGGCATGGATATGTCAGGTGTTAATATTATAAAGGGTGACGCGCTCAATGCTGATGATGTGAAAAATGCGATGGAAGGACAGGAGGTTTTACTCTGTTCTTTAGAGGGGGATGTACTCACTATGGCACGCAATATCGTTGCAGCGCTTGAGACAACATCTGTAAAGAGAATTATCTGGATAACAGGAATGGGAATCCACCATGAAATTAAGGGTGTAAGAGGAATTATGCTCAGTATGCTTGCAAAGAAGATGCCGGAATATATTCAGGCAGCAGACACAATTGCAGCAAGTACAGCGGTTACAACACTTCTTAGATGTCCGGGTATTATAGACGGTAATAATACAAAGTATTTCCTTACAAAGGAAGGCGAGCAGCCAGCACATAAGGATATAGAAAGAGCCGGAATTGCACAGTGTATGTATGACCTTATCCAGAATGAAGAAATTGGTGCGAATGAGAGTCTGGGAATTACGAACTAGATAGGATTATGCAGTAAACTTTAAGTGACTTCTTGACAAAATATTTATAATTGTTATACTTCAATTGGTCTGAAAATGGACTATTATGAAATGGGAAATCATTGAACTGTAATTATTCCCATCAGGAGGAACGCTATGGAGAGTAACATAAGAACGCAGATAACACAATATTGCGGACTTTTAAGTGAATGGAATGCTTCATATGAAGAATATGCGAAATCAGTGGGATTGTCATATACAAGCCTTACGATTCTAAGCGCAATATACAGTAATCCGGGTTGTACCCAGAAGGAGCTTGCAGACAAATGTTTCCTTCCTAAACAGACAGTTAATGCAGTGATTACAATGTTCCTTAAAAATGGCTGGGTTAAGCTTGAAGAAATGCCAGAAGACCGCCGGAATAAAACAGTGAATTTTACAGACACTGGCATGGATAAAGCAGATGAAATTATGACAAAGGTTCGTAAGAGTGAGAACAAAGCCATGAGAAGTCTTACTAAGGAGCAGAGAGCGCAGTTACTTGAACTTACGAAAATATATATCCGCAGCTGCAGCGATGCTATGAAAAACGAGTAGCATCGTTTTTTATGGGATAATAGTCCGAAAATAGACGATACAGTAATTATACTTTTATAAAATCAGGAGGTTTATGTCAATGAATAAGGTAGTATTAGTTACAGGCTCAAGCAGAGGAATGGGAAAAGCAGAAGCGTATGAATTCGCTTCAAAAGGTTATGATGTAATTATTCATTATGTAAACAGCGAGGAAGCTGCAAGAAGAATAAGTGAAGATATATCAGATAAATATGGAGTGAAAACAGCAGTTATAAGAGCAGACCTTAATAATGAAAATGAGGTGCGTACACTGGCAGAGACTGCTTTAAATGCATTTGGAAAAGTTGATGTGCTTATAAATAACGCAGGTATGGCTATATATAATGATTTTGCTGAAAAGAATATTGAAGGCTTTGAGCAGTCAATGAAGATTAATCTGTATGCTCCATTTCTTCTGACTCAGATATTAGGAGCAGAGATGGCAAAGAATAAATATGGAAAGATTGTAAATATAGCTACTATTGATGTTATGACAACATACAATCCGGAAAGTGCGGAGTATGACGCGTCAAAGGCTGCTTTAATCAGTCTGACTAAGACATCTTCATTACAGTTTCAGCCATATGTTAATGTGAATTGTGTCTGCCCAGGCTGGGTTGCAACAGATATGAATAAAGATCTGCCACAGGAATTACTGGACTATCAGGCTTCCAAAACATGTAAGGGCCGCATGGCTAAGCCGGAAGAAGTGGCTAAATTAGTTGCATTTCTCGCGAGTGATGATGCGGAATTCATTGACGGTGAAGTCATTAAGATAGATGGTGGATACAAATTAATGTAATAAAGGAGAACGACAATTGGAAACTCAGGTAAAATTAGAGCATAAGGTTAATTTCCGCTGGCTGATTGCATTTGCACTGCCAACAATATTATCAAGTATATTTTCAAGCCTTTACTCTACTGTAGATGGCATATTTGTGGCAAGATGGGTTGATACAAATGCGCTTTCGGCAATTAATATAACAATGCCAATGACATATCTGGCTTCGGCACTTGGAATGATGTTTGGAAGTGGCGGAAATGCATTGGTAGCGAAAAAACTTGGAGAGGGAAAAGTAAGAGAAGCACAGGAAGATTTTTCATTATTAATGGCAGTTGCATTTGTATTCAGCGTTGCTCTGTCGGCACTCTGTTTTGTATTCCTGAATCCATTATGCAGATTTCTTGGTTCGGATACAGCGCTGCTGTCTTATTGTAGACAGTATATGATTCCGGTATTGATATCCTTGCCGTTTGCTGTGTTTGGCATGGTCTTTCAGCTTAGCTTTATAACAGTAGGAAAGGCTGGGCTTGGTGCGGCTCTGTCAGTTACAGGCGGTGTGTTAAATATTGTTCTGGACTGGCTGTTTATATCTGTTTTCAAATGGGGCTTGTCTGGTGCAGCTATTGCAACAAGCATTGGATATGCATTTCCATCTGTCACAGGTGTGATATGGTTCTGCGTAAGAAGAAAGCAGATTCTTCATATTGTCCGTCCAAAGTGGAGAATAAGGACAATTATAGACAGTTGTGTAAATGGTTCGTCCGAGATGGTGAGTGTATTAGCATTTTCTGTTATTACAATACTGTTTAACCGTATACTGATGAGGCTTGGCGGAGCTGACGGAGTTGCGTCATTATCTATAATATGGTATGCGCAGGGATTATTTGGAGGATTATTCCGTGGATATATTAATGGTGTATCTTCGGTTGTAAGTTATAATCTTGGTAAGAAAGACAAGAAACAGTTATCACGGGTATTCACAATCAGCATGTGGACGCTTGGCATAACAAGCATTGTAGTAATGTTTGCAAGTTATTTTGCAGGCGAACCGGTTGTAGGATTTTTCGCAAAGAATAACCAGCATGTGCATGATGTTGCACTTCATGGCTTCCGTATAGTTGCTACAAGCTTTCCAATGCTGGCATACAATGTATTTGCTTCCGGCTGGTTTACAGCATTGAATGATGGAAAGACATCGGCAATATTATCATTCTGCAGAACAGTAATATTTATGGTAATACCAGTGCTGATACTGCCACAGTTCCTTGAAATGACAGGCGTGTGGCTGTCAATTACGGCGGGAGAAGTATTAAGTATAATAATGAGTATATATTATTTTAGAAAATTCAGAGGCGTGTGGAAAAATCAATAAACCCCTTGACCTAAAGTTAACTTTATGCACTACAATATCATCACAGACATTAAAATAATGCGAGGTGAAGGAATATGAACAGACCATATATTATATGTCATATGATGACATCTGTAGACGGAAGAATTGATTGTGCCATGACAGAGCAGCTTCCGGGTGTAAGCGATTATTACAGGACACTGGACGAGCTGAATGTGCCAACAACAGTTAGTGGAAGAGTGACTGCCGAACTTGAGATGGCAAATCCGGGTGTTTTTGAGGCGAAGGATAAGACAGCATTTGGTAAGGAAGGCTTTTCTAAGGCAGCAGAAGCTGCAGGTTATGAGGTCGTTATTGATACTCATGGCAAGCTTTTATGGCCGGACGCTTCTGGCATGGATAAGCCATATCTGATTATTACCAGTGAAAATGTTGCTAAAGAATATCTTGAATATCTTGACGGCAATCATATTTCATGGATTGCAACAGGAAAAGACAAGGTAAATCTTGAAAGAGCAATGGAAATTCTGTTTAGCCAGTTTGGAGCAGAAAGAGTAGGTGTTGTCGGTGGACCAGCAATTAATACCGCATTTTTAAATGCACAGTTATTAGACGAAATCAGTATTCTGATAGGAGCAGGCATTGATGGAAGAATGCAGATGCCTTCAGTATTTGACGGAAGAGATATGGATTATCCACTCACACAGCTTAGTCTGTCAGATGTGCAGAAGTTCGACAGCGGTGCTGTGTGGCTGAGATACAATACGAGACAGTAGAATGTTAGTAGTCAAGACAGGAGGTTTAACATGGAATTTATTACATTAAACACGGGAGCAAAGATGCCGCTTGAAGGATTTGGAGTGTTCCAGATACCAGACGCAGCAGAGTGCGAGAAAGTTACTTATGAAGCAATCAAAACAGGATATCGCCTTATTGATACAGCAACAGCATATTTTAACGAAGAAGCTGTTGGAAAGGCAGTAGCAAGAGCAATCGCAGATGGAATCACAACAAGAGAAGAGCTTTTCATCACAACTAAGGTATGGGTCAGCGACATGGGAACAGAGGAAAGCGCATATGAGGCAGTTAAGGCATGCTTAAAGAGACTTAACATGGATTACGCAGACCTGATTCTTATACACCAGCCAATGAGCGATTATTTTGCAGCTTACCGCGGAATAACAAAGGCATACAAAGAAGGTCTTACTAAGGCAATCGGAGTAGCGAATTTCTATCCTGCAGTACTTGCTAATCTGTGCGAAACAGTAGAAGTAATTCCGGCAGTTAATCAGGTAGAGCTTCATCCATATTTCGTACAGCAGGCTGCTATTGACAATATGAAAGCATATGGAGTTGTTCCGCAGGCATGGGGTCCACTTGCAGAAGGCAAGCATGGCATATTTACAGACCCTGAGCTTACTGCAATTGGTAACAAATATGGCAAGACAGCCGCACAGGTTGCACTCAGATGGAATGCACAGAGAGGTGTTTCTATCATTCCAAAGTCAGTTCATGTAGACAGAATGGAGCAGAATCTTGATATCTGGGATTTCACACTCACAGACGAAGAGATGGCAGTAATTGCAGCTAAAGATTTAGGTCACAGCGAGATTGTTAATCACGATGACCCGGCATTTGTAAAATTTATTCACAATTATAATAAGTAGTACAGGAGGCAGACGCGATGAGAAAAGATTTAGGAGTTCAGCCGGCAGTATTTCCAATGCCAGTATTAATGGTAGCTGCGTATGATGAGAATGGCATTGTAAATGTTATGAATGCCGCATGGGGAATGGTGTGCGACCATGATAAGATTGCATTATTCCTTGATGAAGACCATAAGACAACCAAGAATATTAAGGCTGTTAAAGCATTTACAGTAAGCATTGCTGATAAGGAGCATATGGATGTGGCAGATTTCTTCGGAATTGCTACAGGCAACAAAATGCCAGACAAATTCGCTAAGACAGGTTATCATGCAGAAAAAAGCGCATATGTCAATGCACCTGTTATCACAGAATTTCCAGTAGCACTTGAATGTGAGCTTGCAGAAATCATAGATACAGAAAATATGTATGCAATCATTGGAGCAATTAAAAATGTGAGCGCAGACGAGAAGGTCATTGCTGAGAATGGCAAGATTGACCCATTAAAACTTAATGCACTTATATTCGACCAGTTCCAGTATGGATATTATGTGGCAACAGAAAAAGCTGGACAGGCGTGGGACGCTGGTAAGGCATTGATGAAGGCTGCACAGGAAAAGTAATAATTTGGCAGGGAATGAAACCTCTTAGTGTACCGTCAGTAAAAGTACGGGAGTAAATGTGGTATAGCCACCACATTTACTCCCGTATTGTTACCATGTAAGCGAGAATTCAACAAGCTCTGGCGTTTCCGGATTGCCAATCAGAGCAGTTTTCTTATCAAGAGCAGAAAGTGTAGTTATTTCTTCATCAGTCAGTGAGAAATCAAAGATATTGATATTATCTCTGATATGTTCCGGCTGGGTGCTTCTTGGGATTACAGCAATGTTTTTCTGAGTCAGGAAACGGAGCAGAATCTGAGCAGGTGTCTTGCCGTATTTATCAGAAAGGGCAGTAACTGCAGGTTCAAGAAACATTTCGTTGCGGTTTCCCTGTCCAAGCGGTGCGTATGCCATGTGGGTAACCTCTTTTTTGTCAAGCCATATTCTCTCATTAGTACGCTGGCAGTAAAGGTTAGTTTCAATCTGATTAACCGCAGGAACAATTTTATTGTAAGCAATCAGGTCAAGAAGCTGGTCCGGCTCAAAGTTTGATACACCGATTGCCTTAATCTTTCCATCAGCGTAAAGCTCTTCAAGACTGCGCCATGCGGCGTAATAATTAGCAAATGGCCAGTGAAGAAGCAGCAGATCAATGTAATCTGTCTGCAGATTCTCAAGCGATTTTATCACAGTTTCTTTTGTATGCTCGTAAGATTTGAAATTCACTTTTGTAACAATGAACAAATCTTTTCTATCAATTCCAGATTTCTTGATTCCGTTCCCTACTTCTTTTTCATTTCCGTATGCCTCGGCAGTATCAATCATGCGGTAGCCTGCCTCAATAGCATTTGTAACAGAATTAATGCATGTTTCACCGCTGAGCATGAAAGTTCCAAATCCAAGAACTGGCATATTTAAGCCGTTGTTCAAAGTAAGATATTCCATAATAAGTCCTCCTTAAATGTGATTGTGTAATTGATATTTTGATGTTAATATGATTTTAACAAGTTCGAGTTACACGAAGTCAATATGTTTTCTATTTAATAAGAGGTTATATCAGGAGGCAATTATGTATTATACAATCAGACAGCTTGCGGATATGTTCAATATAACAGAGCATACGATACGCTATTACACAGATATCGGGCTGCTTCCATGTCAGCGAGATGGCGGTAACCGTCGCGTTTTTGATGATGAGTCTGTCAACTGGCTTCAGGGAATTACCTGTCTGAAAGGCTGTGGAGCGTCTATTGAGGATATAAAAAAGTATTGTGAGCTTTGCAGACAGCCAGAATCACGACAGAATATGGAAGCAAGATATCAGATTATCTTGAAGCAGCAGAAGGAAGCTTATAAAAGACTGGAAGAAGCTAAGGCAACGGTTGATTACATGGACAAAAAGGTGGAGCATTATCAGGCTATACTAAAAGGAATTGAACCAGATGATACGAATCCCGGAAACTGGACAGACGAGAACAGACCGGATAAGCATAGGAGATAGGAGTTGACAGCGGAAAATAGAACTCTGAGTGAGTATGGCAGAGAAAGGAAATAGAAACGCTGTATAAGTAAACAGAAGCAATATAGATAAAAACATAGGATAATAAGAAAACTGAGAGGAGAAAACATGAACATTACAGTATATCTTGGAGCATTGAAGGGAAACGACCCTGAACTTGCAAAATCAGTAAGAGAGCTTGGAACATGGATTGGTGAAAGCGGCAATTCACTTGTATATGGTGGTTCAAAGTCAGGACTAATGGGTGAGCTTGCAGATAGTGTATTACAGGCAGGCGGTCAGGTAACAGGCGTAGAACCACAGTTTTTCATTGACAGGGATTTACAGCACGAAGGACTTACAGAATTAATTATTACAAAAGATATGTCTGAAAGAAAGGCAAGAATGATTGAACTTGGCGATGCATTTATAGCATTTCCGGGAGGGACAGGCACTTTAGAGGAGATTGCAGAAGTAATGTCCAAAGTATCATTAAAGCAATTATCAGCACCTTGTATTCTATACAATCTTAACGGCTACTATGACAGCCTGAAAGCGCTTCTTAATCACATGATAGATAAGGGCTTGTCGTCAGAAGAACGGCAGCAGGGGATATACTTTGCTGGGAATCTTGAGGAGATAAAGCGCATAATCGGGGGCTGACAGAGTTGGATGTGAAAGCGGCAGAATTAGTTGATTCTTATGTGGTGTTGGGCTTGTTTCATGAGATATTTAATTTGGCTTGTTGGACTTTGGCTGTGGTTTGATATGTGGCGAGGTCCAAAGTGTGTCAGGATTGGATAAATTGTACCCCGTGTCAAGGACACGACGGGTACAATTATTTACCCAATTTTTA
>CAVBPJ010000087.1:0-7841 GCA_963597265.1 Evtepia sp.
CTTTATAAAAGTACTGGAAATTCTTGTTTAACTGTTGTAATATGATAGCAGATGAATATCTGCATAAGCAGAAATAAATTATTAAGCCGTAAACTGGCAGAAAGAGGTCATATATGTGGACAGCAGATTTGGGAAATGGACGATACAAGAATCCAATACTTTACGCTGATTATTCAGACCCGGACGCAATCCGTGTCGGTGATGATTATTTCATGATATCATCAAGCTTTTCTAATGCTCCGGCTATGCCGTTGCTTCATTCTAAGGACCTTGTAAACTGGAAGGTTGTTAACTATATTTTGCCTGAAGTTCCAGAATTCAGATATAGAAATCCAATTCATGGATGCGGAGTGTGGGCGCCTGCCATAAGATATCATGAGGGTACATATTATGTGTGCTTCCCAATGCCAGATGAGGGAATATATATGACAACAGCCACAGACCCTTATGGTGAGTGGAGTAAGCCTGTGAACATAAGACCAGGAGCAGGCTGGATTGACCCATGCCCATTCTGGGATGAGGATGGAAAGGCATACCTTGTTGCGGGTGTTGCCAAGAGCCGTATCGGATACAAGAGCGTGCTTCATATGGTAGAGATGCAGCCAGACGGAATGGGACTTATCGGCGAGGAAAAGGTTATATTTGACGGTAACTTAAATGACCAGATTACAATAGAAGGTCCTAAAATGTATAAGAGAAATGGCTGGTATTATATATTTGCACCGGCTGGCGGCGTTAAGACAGGCTGGCAGACAGTGTTAAGGTCAAAGAATGTGTATGGTCCATATGAATATAAGGTTGTTATGAGACAGGGCGATTCACCTGTCAATGGACCTCATCAGGGTGCATGGGTTGACACAGTTACGGGACAGGACTGGTTTATACATTTTCAGGATGTGTATGCAGCGGGCAGAATAACACATTTGCAGCCAATGAGCTGGGAAAATGACTGGCCAGTAATTGGAATTAAGAAGGATGGCAATGATTACGGCGAGCCTGTGATGGAGTATGAGAAGCCTGATGTTGGCGCAGTTTATGAAATATGTGAGCCAGATACTACGGATGAATTCACAAAGGACAGCTTGGGATTGCAGTGGCAGTGGAATGCCAATCCAGACAGTGACTGGGCACAGTACGGCACTGATGAAAGTGGAAATGTGTCTGACAACGGTTCTTATATAAAGCTTAATGCAGTTGGCAGAGTATCAAACAGACCAATTGGCGATTACAGGAATCTTCTTATACAGAAGTGGCCTGCACCAGAATTTGCCTGTGTTACCAAGATGAATATCAGTGGAATGACTGATGGTGATAATGCAGGATTCATTCATATGGGAATGGATTATCTGGCAGCAGATGTGACTGTTAAAGATGGAAAAACAGAGGTGTATGCGGTAAAGGGCGTGCAGCAGTTTGACTGTGACCAGGCTTATACTAAGGAGACAAGAGAGCTGCTTGCTTCATACGATAATCTCAAGGAAATATATTTCAGATATACAGTTAAGAAGACAGGAACTAAAGACCACACAGAGGCAGGACTTCCTGTTAAGGATGCACCTGTTGAGACAGTAACAATCGAGATAAGTACAGACGGAAAAGAATACACCAACCCTGTTTCCGTTGTTGCCAAAGCCGGAAGATGGGTTGGTGTAAAGAGCGGTGTATATGTATCGCACGATAATTCTGTCAAAGGCGAAAACAAAGGCTTCGTGACAGTAGATTATGTAAGATACAGCCGTTAAATGTTCTTAATGTTTTTCTTAGCCCATAATTCAAGGGCTTTCGCATTATTGGAAATGCAGTCGAGGGATTCAAGTATTTTCTTGAATTCCTCCTGTTCACCAATATCAACCTGACCATCAGCAGAGATATTGATAATAGAAGCACGCAGGTTTTCAATATCATTCAGAGAACCAAGCATTTTTAATGATAATCTGTCAAATGAATTAATCTCGACTTCTTTCATTGTAAGCCTTCCAATCGGACATTCGCTTGAACAGTAATTATAGCAGAGTTCAGGGGCGTTATAGCAGTTTGCCATAGATACAACCTCGTCTGCGTAAGGTGTGACATTGCCAAGCTCGATTCTTGCAAGCCTTGTTCTGTCTATGCCTATGACATCAGAAGCTGCTTCACGGCTTTCAAAGTCAGCATTTTCCTGAGCTGCATTAAATCTTGCCTGATAATATCTGTTATCAGATGCTTTAGTTGCTTTCTTCATAATTAATAATTCTCCCTTTAGTATACTGTTGCATAATATATTTAGTAAAATACATGATCTCCGATGACGGTTCCACCTACATCGACAGAGCTGTCATATACATGGAAATATAATGCGTTAATGTTAATATAACCGTTAAGTACGTCAATAGCTGCCTGTGTGCAGTCTGCATTGGCACCTCTTGCAAGTACAATTGCAAATCGTCCGCTCGCAACAGGCGAAAACTGGTATGGTGCATATATTACACCGCTTATGCTGTTGGCAAAACGAGGGTCGGCAACCCTGTTGATAACTACGCTTCCTACAGCACATTTGCCCTCATATGACTGGTTGCCGGCTTCACATTCAATAATTGCTGCGAGCATTGCAACATCTTCGGCAGTGTGATTCTTAAGGACATTGTTAAGTGCGTCCTGGTCAACCATTGCAGAGCCAGAAGATGAATTACCGCCTGTGTTGCCGGAATTGTTAGAGTTGTTGGCTTTGTCAGCTTCTTCCTGAGCTTTTCTTGCAGCCTCAAGGGCTTCCATTTCACGGCGCTGACGCTCTAACATCTCCTGTTCAATCTGCTGCTCGTATTCAAGTGCAAGTGCTTCAGCATCAGATATGCTGTCGCTTGTTGTGTCAAGCTCTGTCTGGCACTGAGAAAGAAGCACAGCAAAATTATCAGCTTCGCGGGCTGCATCCTCTTTCAGAGCGACAAGTTCAGACATCTCTTCTTCAAGCTTTGCCTGAGTTTCTTTAAGAGCAGCCAGAAGGTCGCTTAATTCCTGCATCTTCTGATGGTCATAATTAGAAATCTGTTGGATATATTCTGACTTGGATAAAAGGTCAGAAAGGCTTTCAGCCGACAGAAGTGTTGACAGGATAGTAGCACTATTATTCTCATACATAAACTGTATACGAAGCTTCATTGCAGCATACTGTTGGTCAATCTGTTCCTGCATACTGGCGATATCTTCATTAGAGCGGTCAATTTCAGTCTGTTTGGCGTTGATTGCATTTTCAATAGAAGCAATTTTTTCACCGGAAGCGGACAGCTTCTCGTTAAGCTCCCCGTAAGATGCATTGAGTTCACTCTGTTTATTTCGTAATTCTTCAAGCTGCTTGTTGACAGCATCGAGGTCATCTTGTGTATCAGCCATCAACTGGTCCGGGTAAGCAAAGAATGGCACTGCAAATGTAGCTGCCATGCAAAGCGAAAGACCAACGGCTGTTAAATTCCGTAATCTTAATCTGATAAAATGTTTCACATAGACTCCTGATAATAATTATATTTTTATAAACAAAAAACAATATTAGTATAAAATGTGTGGGAATAAATTGCAAGTTGTGGTTTTTATGGTGTATATTAAATTTCGGAAATAAATTGGGGTTAGCCAGCCTCTATTATTATAGCTATATTCCCACAGCAGTATCTGACTATAGCATATGCTTTCAGGAATCCTGCGCTTAGTGGAACTAAATGCCGCTATATACAAAGTTTATTACGGTGCGTCAAATCAAACGCGCTTCGCTTGAACGAGATTTGACACACCGACCTTATGTATATAGCGGCATTAACTTCCACACAGCTCGGATTATTCGAGCATATGCTATAGTCAGACACCGCCGTGGGGATACCACAGTATTAAAAAGAGGCTGACTAACTCCAATTAAGAACCTTAATAAAACAAAAGGAGTATCCTATGCTTGAATTAAATGATATAAAAAAGGATTATGTGTCTGGTTCTACTACTGTGAGCGCATTGAAGGGCATTAATCTTAGGTTCAGGGATTGCGAGTTTGTTTCGATTCTTGGACAGTCCGGCTGTGGTAAGACTACCATGCTTAACATTATAGGCGGACTTGATAAGTATACGAGCGGTGACCTTAAGATTAATGGCGTATCAACTAAGAACTATAAGGACAGAGACTGGGATTTTTACAGAAATAACTCTATTGGTTTCGTATTCCAGAGTTATAATCTGATTCCGCACCAGACTGTTTTGTCTAATGTAGAGCTTGCACTTACACTTTCAGGTGTATCTAAGGCTGAGAGAAAGAAAAGAGCAATAGAGGCACTTGAGAAGGTTGGACTTGGTGAGCAGATTCACAAGAAGCCTAACCAGATGTCAGGCGGTCAGATGCAGAGAGTTGCTATTGCAAGAGCACTTGTAAATGATCCTGATATCCTACTTGCCGATGAGCCTACAGGAGCGCTTGATACAGAGACAAGTATCCAGATTATGGAGCTTTTAAAAGAGATATCCAAAGACAGACTTATAATCATGGTAACACACAATCCGGAGCTTGCTAAAGATTATTCTACAAGAATAGTCAGACTGCTTGACGGTGTGATAACTGATGATTCTAATTCATATTCGCAGGAAGAGATGGAAGCAGATATCAAGGCTAAAGAGGCTGCCAAGGTCAAGGCATCAGAAAAAAAGGCTAAGAAGTCAGGAAAGAAGCAGAAAACATCTATGTCATTCTTTACTGCACTTTCACTTTCATTTAATAACCTTATGACTAAGAAAACAAGGACGATTCTCACTGCATTTGCAGGAAGTATAGGAATTATCGGTATTGCAATGATTCTGTCTATCTCCAATGGTATCCAGTTATACATTGACAGGGTTCAGAGAGATACGCTTTCAAGTTATCCGATAACACTTCAGGCGGAATCTATTGATATAAGCAGCATGGTTTCAAGCATGACAGGCAATTCAGATTCAGAAGAGCATGAGGATAAGACTAAGGTATATTCTAACGATATCATGGGCGACATGATTAATACAATGGTTAAGGAAGTTAAGAGCAATAACCTGTCTGAGTTCAAGAAATACATTGAAAACGGCGGCTCTGATATTAAGTCATATGTGAGTGATATCCAGTATTCATATGATGTACCTCTTAACATTTATATGAAAGATACTTCTAACGGTGTTGAGCAGTTAAATCCAAGTACAATGTTCGATTCAATATATGGTGAGGGCGCTACAAGCACATCTTCTGCAATGTCGTCAGGAATGGGCATGGGAATGTTTTCTAACAGCAGCGTGTGGAGCCAGCTTTTAGGAAATCAGCAGGTTCTTGATGAGCAGTATGATGTACTTGCTGGTCACTGGCCTGAGAATTACAACGAAGTTGTGCTTGTTGTAGACAAGAATAACGAAGTTGACGATTATACACTTTACTCATTAGGTCTTAAAGACCCTGAAGAAGTAAGAACACTCTTTAAGAAAATGATGGTTGGTGAATCCTACGAGACAGAAAAGGACACAAGCTATACATTTGACCAGATACTTGATACAGAGTTTAAGCTTGTTATGCCTACGGACATGTATAAGTACAATGATGTGACAGGCACATGGGATGACTACAGCAAAGATGATAAGTTTATGACAAATGTTATAAACAACGGAACTGATATCAAGGTATGTGGAATAATCAGACCAAATGATGATGCTGTCAGCACTTCAATTTCAAGCGGAATAGGATATACAGCAAAGCTTACTGAGTACATCATTGATGAGGTAAAGAACAGCGAGATAGCCAAGGCACAGCTTGCTGATACAAGCGTTGATGTATTTACAGGAGTGCCATTTGACAATGACAAGAATACAGAGATTACAATGGAAGATGTAAATGCATACATGGCAACACTTTCACCAGAGGAAAGCGCCCAGATGCAGGCAATGACAAGTGGAATGAGCTACGAGCAGATATTACAGCTTTTCTCAGCGTCATTAAAGGCAAGAACAACAGACGCAACATTAGACAGCAACAAGTCAAAGCTTGGAATTACAGACCTTGACACACCTTCACAGATTGATATATATGCAACTGATTTCGATTCTAAGGAAAAAGTTCAGGATATCATAAAGGACTACAACAAGTCACAGCAGGACGATGGCAAGGAAGAAAATGTTATTAACTACACAGATTATGTAGGAATAATGATGTCATCAGTAAGTACAATTATTAACGCAATCTCATATGTGTTAATAGCATTTGTTGCAATATCACTTATAGTTTCTTCAATAATGATAGGTATTATCACATACATTTCAGTACTTGAAAGAACTAAGGAAATCGGTGTATTAAGAAGTATCGGTGCTTCAAAGAAAGATGTTTCGAGAATATTCAATGCAGAGACACTTATCGAGGGCTTTGTTTCAGGAGCACTTGGTATTGTTGTGACATTACTGCTGTGTATTCCTGCAAATGCGGTAATCAAGCATCTTACAGATATTTCCAATGTTGCACAGCTTCCGGTTGCAGGAGGAGTAATACTTATAATAATAAGCATGTTCCTTACATTTATTGCAGGACTTATTCCTGCCAAGCTTGCAGCTAAGAAAGACCCTGTTGTTGCATTAAGAAGTGAATAATGTCTTTACTTTAAAACTTCACTGTGTTAAAATTTCATAGTAATAAACCAATATTATTTTTGGGAAATTGGGGTGGATAATTATGAACAATAAGTTAAAGACACCGGCTGTTGAGCAGCTTTTTCAGGCAATATTAAGCCTTAAGGATTTAGATGAAGCATACGATTTCTTTGAAGACGTATGTACAATTAACGAGATATTATCACTGTCACAGAGATTCGAGGTTGCCAAGATGTTAAGGGAACACAGGACATACCTTGATATTGCAGAGAAGACAGGAGCGTCAACTGCGACAATCAGCAGGGTAAACCGCTCGCTTAATTATGGTAATGACGGGTATGACAGAGTATTTGAAAGACTCGGTATGCTTGAGGAAGTACAAGAAGATAATAAATAATATAAGAATAAACAATATAAAAGGGAACTGCCATAATGGGCGGTTCCCTTAATTGTTATTAAATGTTATTAAACTATTTTTTCTTGTCTGATTTGTCAGACTTCTCAGGCTGCTTTGGTGTGTGCTTTGCAGTGTAATCATCAATCAGGCTTTCAATCATGTTCTTCTTCATGTATACATCAAAGCTTAACAGGCATACAAGACTGAAGAACTGTAAGAATTCTCTGTCATCATCATCTTCCACATCTGCAAATGCGTTGCTTGCCTGCTCTGATTTGGCAAATATATCCTTGGATAATGGTCTTGCAAGTGAAGATTCCATAGAGAATATCTCTTTATAGATGTAGTCCAGATCCGGCTTGGAACCTTCGTCAAAGAATTTCTCAGTGAGAGGGTTAAGCATTTTCTGAATGTCGCTTATTGAAAGAATATTCTTGAAGTAATAGATAAATGTAAGGATATATATGTGTTCCTTAGAGTACTTTTTCTTCACTGGTGATGGCAGCAGATTGTTCTTGGCATAGTTGTTAATCATTGTCTTGGTTAATACTTTGTCATCATCTGTGCGCTTCTTATCGTGAAGGTGTTCATACATAAATGTTGTAACCTGATCCATGTACAGATTAATATTAGGTACATCACCAGGCTTAATATAGTTAAGAGCGGACATATCTTTAAGAATACCGCCCATAAGCTCTTTGATATCGTTGTTCATATGTTCCTCATTCCTTTAAAATGTGTATCCGTAAGAGAATACATTAATAATAATGCTTAAGCTATATTATATAGTTTTTAAAACCACATTTCAAGTGGGAATACTATAATGAACTTTTGCATAGTGTAATGT
>CAVBPJ010000088.1:0-7551 GCA_963597265.1 Evtepia sp.
TGTAAAATGTCACAAAATGCGGAACTGGAATCTTTATCATGCTTCTTCTGTGAAGTACGTCATTACTGAACATTTCTCTATACACGTCTGACAGATAGTGCAGAAAACGCAACGGCATATTTTCATTCTTACTCGATTGCTGTTCAAACATATACAGACTCATATTCAATACGAATGATGCATCATTCTTGTACTTCATATATGAACCGCCGTTTAATGTTGTAACCTGCAGATCATCTACATTAGTATAACTGGAACCTCTCAGTGCATTATACAAGTCAAGCAAATTCTCCTTTTCCCTGTAAAGCATGCAGAATACATTATCCTTGTATTTAACTGCTACATTGTCTCTTTTCTCTGCCATAGATATCCTCCTCTTTCTCACTTGCAGGCTGATATCCATGTACACATCTATTTATTGTGTCTCTATGTATAGTATATTAGCATTTACGAATATCTAATACAAGCCTGCCCAATACACCATATTTTCTCACTCCTTTTGGACTTTCTCTGTATCTTCCACTACTCCAAGGTCCATTCCGCTACTTTTTCTCATCCCGTTTGGACTTCCATATTCCTCTCCTCTACTTCGAAGTCCATTCCACTACATTTACTCGCTCCTTTTGGACTTCCTCCGTGTCTTCCACTACTTCGACGTCCATTCTACCACATTTACTCACTCCCTTTGGACTTCCATGTGTCTATCCACTACTTCAAAGTCCAATCCAGCACGCTTTCTCACTCCGTTTGGACTTCCTCCGTGTCTCCCACTACTCCAAGGTCCAATCCGCCGCTTTTTCTCATACCTTTTGGACTTCCTCTGTGTCTACCACTACTCCAAGGTCCATTCTACCGCTTTTTCTCGCTCCCTTTGGACTTCCTCCGTGTCTCCCACTACTTCGACGTCCAATTCGACCCATTGCCTCTCCATTTAGACATAAATAAAAGATATTTATCTATATCAGTATTGTGAATATAGCAACTGATTCTGGCATGTGAATGATTCCAACTGAGCATTTCATTTTCAGGCAGACGCTGCCATGAAGTATCTGGTCAACTCCGCTTCCTATATTCAGGAAATTCAGGCATTCCGCTGGAAAGCATATCGCATCACCGTTTTTCTCAGCATCTATAAATGAATTGTTATAATTATATTTTACAGTCTGCACTTTTCCCTGCATAAGCATTCCACTTTTTCTAGAATTGGCACTCATGGTTAATGCTCTTATATGAATCATACCTACGCCATCGCGTACTACCAGTTCACACGGATGCTCAAATCCCGCATTAGCCATTGATATATTGGTATTCTGGTTCTTTCCTATCTGCTCTTTATATATTATAAATGGGAATCTGTATGTACCATCATTCATTTTCTTACAAAGTTCTTTGCCACTGAAGCTCTTCTTGTCTCTAAGTTCATATTTAACTCTGTATTTTTCCTCTGCATTTGCAATTACAGCCATTGTTTCATCAGTATTATTTAATGCCCAGTGGTATGCATCATTACGGGCATTTTCCATACTCACTCCTTCATACAGAAGATGATTAAGTGTAAGCTCCATTCTTTTTGAATACTTCTTTGCCTCTTCTATACCCTTAGCTGTCAATACTGGCTTACGTGGTGTTTCTCTCTCAATAAGTCCATCCTTTTCAAGGCCACTTATAACACGACTGATAACATAATGTTCTTCCCCAAGCATTCTTGATATGTTCATCACTGTACGGCTTTCTTCATCCATCTGATAAAAAGCAAGCAATACACGAAGTCTCATTATTTCAGTTGAATCAGACATACAATCCTCCTTAGCACACAAAAATAAGCATGTTGTTAGAACCTGCTAACCACATGCTTAAAAAGATATTCTAATTCAATTGTAATTTCAACTATAAACTCATAATATAATTGATACTATTTCTCAATAGACTTTATCGCTGCTTCTGCCTGCTTAACCTCTTCAACTGATATTCCCAGCATCTGTGCAGCTTCCTCGTAACTTCTACCTGACAGAATATTAACTATTAATCTATTATTTCTTTCAATTGCGCTGTCTGCATGCTTCTTTGCCTCTTCTGCCTTTTGTTTTTCTTTTTCTGCCTTACGCTTTTCTTCATCTGCTTTGCGCTTTTCTTCATCTGCTTTGCGCTTTTCTTCAGCCGCTTTGCGCTTTTCTTCATCTGCTTTACGCTTTTCTTCTTCTGCTTTGCGCTTTGCCTCATCTGCTTTGCGCTTTGCCTCATCTGCTTTGCGCTTTTCTTCAGCCGCGTTCTTCTTTGCCTCTTCTGCTACCTTTTTAGCCTCTTCGGCTAACTTCTTTGCTTCTATTGCTTCCTGAATTGAACTTTTCGCATATTCTTTAGCATAATCTTCAACTATCTTGCACATTTCACTCTGACCTCCTTCCGTTCCCTTAAAATAGTTTATTGCATTACTAATCTGTGGAAACTTCTCGTTATAAAATGCCTCTTTATTAAGCATCAACTGCAATAATTCTGATTTATCCGAACCATCATTAACACAGGTATTAGCAAATATTATGTCTTCGCCATCTTTTACCGGAATGTATGTATCATTGTTCTTCATACATCTTGTCACATGAGTTACTGTCTGATTAGTCTTTAATACATCATACTCCGATATGTATACAATTGTAACATCTGGAACATTCTTAAAATCAGTGCCTTTAGGTGTATATTTGGATGTCAATGCTGCCGCATGAAATCTTGTTCTTCTGATGTCATCATTAGAATTTCCCTTCTGCACCTCAACATTGCAATATCTTCCATCTCGTGTCATGCATAAAGCGTCTAGTGTTATCTCTCTTTGAAAGCTCTGTACCACACTCTGTACAGACACTTTCACAACCTGTAATTCAGGCATATCAAGAAGTGTTCTTAATATTTCCTCACATACACCAGTTTTTTCGCCCATTAATCGAAACAGTGCATCATCTATAATTCTAAGATTCGCCGCTATTTCTTTGGTTTCCTTTGAATACCGTCTTAAATCTCCCATACTCTTCCCCTTCTCTGTAACCTGCGGTCAATTGCTCATGGCAAGAGTATTTCAATCATATTTTATATATATAATTATATACTACTCTCAAACCTGTTTGCAATAGTCTTCCTGTGATTCTCTACATAGTTTAATATTTAAAATATTTATAGATAGTATATATCATATCGTTGTATATTAGTCAATATATATAATTCATTATATTTTAAAAATATATCTTATGATTATTTATCTTGCACTTCTTCATAAATACGTTATAATATATAAGTCATATTTATATAACGGCGTGTGGCTCAGTTTGGTAGAGCGCGTGGTTCGGGACTACGAGGCCGCAGGTTCAAATCCTGTCACGCCGACTAAAAATGCTAAAAAAGCTCATGAAGATTGAATTACATGGGATAACTCCCACCAACAATCTTCATGAGCTTTTTATATAGATATTGTCTATACAAGATTATTCTTAACATATGTCAACGCTTTATTAACTGGAGGAAGAGCTATAACTACGAGTGTTATTACCGCTTCAAGTCCTATATAAGAACCATTATATACAATTGAATAAAGTATTGCACTGTTAAAGAATTCCGGAGTATATACAGCAAAGAATATCCATCCTGACAGGAATGAACATATGAATCTTCCAATAACCCCGACTATATATCCTTTAATCAATCCATGCTTTGAATTAGAAAATATTCCTGATAAACCGAGTGCACCGAATCCTAATATATAATCAAGAAGCACCTGCGGAATATTCAGAATATATGGATCAAGCAATAACTGTAAAACACCATATGCAAGTGCTGCTGTCAATCCTGCCTTTATCCCATACCAGTATCCTATAAGCACTATGAATAACATACTGAATAACGTTACTGAACCACCCATTGGAAGTTTAATAATCTTAATCATAGAAGTTACAATAGCCAGTGCCACCGCCATTGCTGCAAATGCAATATGTTTTGCCCTTATTTTGTTAACCGATAAACTCATATATTTCCCTTTCTTTAACTTTCGTCCTTTAATATTCTTTAAAAGAATATATGGATTTATGCCAAATGTCAAGAAAAAGGGAAGTCCCACATAATCCATGTAAGACTTCCCCTGATATCATTTAATTATAATATTAATTATCTGACACGCTTCTTTGTAAATACTACACCGCCTGCCATTACCATTGCTAAGAAAGCAAGTAATACATAAAGTGCAACTGGTGCTGTATCACCTGTACTTGGAGTAACTGATGATGACTCATCTGTCTTTCCTGTATCTGGATTAGATGGTGTTACATTACCAGGTTCTTCTGGCTGCTCAACTGGTGGAACTACTGTACCAGAATCCTTTGCTACATAATCAATAACAAATGTACCTAATTCACTTGTCTCAAATGATACTGTATCATCAGATACTGCTATAGTAAGTTTCTCAATTGTGTTATCAGCCTTAAGACGATATACAACTACATTATACTTTGTATAATCAATTCCTGCATCCTTCTTAAGAGATACCTTGATTGAACCATTAGAAAGCTTAACAATATTGCCATTCTCATCCTGTAATGAGATATTAGCAAACTGTGCCATATCTGTTAACTTAATATCAGTATTAGCAATAGCCTCTTTAACAGCAGCTACCTGCTCTTCTGAAGCATCAGCCTTAACTACTGTAATTGTACCTGTCTTTACTGCATTACCTTTCTCATTAACATATGATGCATCATCAGAAGGCTTAACAGCTGCTATGCCATTTTCCTCTGAACCTACAACCTCTACTGGTTTAACTTCATATGCATAATGAACAGGTACCCAGCCATTAAGTACTGTGTTAACTGCTGAATTATCTTCTGTATCAACATAGTCAGCTACAGCTTCTGCTGTCTGATTCTCAGCTTTGCTGAAGCTTCCGTTAGAAACAAATGATTCCTCGCCTGATAAGTTACCATATTCTTTAAAGATAGCTGTCTTTCCATCTCCACTGCTCATCTCACCCCAGCCATCAGCATTAATATAACCATTAGTCTGTGTTCCGATGAATGTACAATTAGAACCTGCGCCCCATGTTCTTCCATAGTATCCTACTACACCTGTTCCAACTCCATCTGTTGTTACTGTACAGTTTCTGAATACATATGGGCTTGTCTTAGCTGCTGTAATATAGCCAAGCTTACCATTGTTAGATGAATCATTCTTGTATGTCTTCCACTGTAACTCGCAGTTATCAAATACTGCAGCGAATTCACCACAGATATAATCTACATTACCACCAATTACACAGTTATTGAAATATGTATGATAGTTGTAGTTTGTTGAACCATTTCTACCAAGTGTATCCTGTGATGAAAGAATCTTACAGTTATAACACTCAATATTATCTGCATCAATATAGAATGCATTAGATCTTTCTTTGTATGCATATGCTGTTACATCAGCATTTGCTGCAAGTCTGTTTACTGAAAGTGTTGAACCTGCAATATCAGTCTTTTCTGCTTCTGTAAGTTCATAGTTGTATGTGTTCTTAAATGTTGTATCTTCGGCAATGAAGTTATCACCTCTTACGATGAATACACCACCCCAAAGGTTACCATTACCTTCAGCAGATGAATACTTATCTCTTGCAAGTGCTTCATTATAAAGTCCTGTAGCAGGATCTACTGAATAATATAATGTTCCAACACCATAATACCATGAAATAGTATGTCCATTACCCTTAAGTGTTACATATGGTGCAGCCATTACTGTCTGCTCGAATATGTCAGCATTAAGATTAATTGTTACTCTACCTGCTTCTCCTTCAGGTCTGTCCTGCATATTGAGGATAGCATCTGAAGCAGCGTTTAATGAATCATAATCACCAGGAACATTAATCTCGCTCTTGAAAGGAATTGCACCAACTTCCTCTGCTGGAAGTTCAACATATACCTCATTAACTGTTGTTCCCTCTGACTTAACAGATACTCTGTCGTGTGTTACACCACCATTAGTTGTCTCAACTATTGAATTATACTCACCTGGCTTTAATGAGCATGTGTATGTATCACCTGTTACTGTTGCTGTATACTTTATTCCATTGAGCATATTCTCAAATGTTAATCCTGTAACAGTTCCAGCTGGTGTTCCTGTAATAGTACCTTCAACAGTTACATCAGGTACATCATAAAGAGATACTACAACCTCTCCACCTGTAACTGTAAATGTATCGCTGTCACCAACAAGAGCTTTTACACCACCATCATTAGTTGATAATCTGTATGTGTGTCCTTCAAGAAGATCAGCACTTGAACCATTAACTAACTTAATTGAATTACCACCAAGTTCAGCATCTACTACACTTACCTCTAAAGAATCAGATACAGTAGCATCAACATTACTAAACTTAACTGGTACACTTACTGTATTGTCAACAACATACTTATAACCTGCATAGAACATGTTATTAGTCTTTCCTGTTGTAGACATTACATATGTATGTCCTGGAACTACTTCAAATGAGTATGCAGTAATTCCTGTTGCTGTATCTGTAACTCCAATCTTAGAGCCATCTTCTGAATTATAATCATGTACTCTTAAGAATGATGTAGAATTAAAGTAAACTGTCATCATTCCCTTTGCAGCTGGCTTGAATATAGTTAATGTACCATCTCCCGCATTAGGAATAGTTGGAATATTATTACTATCTGCATGTCTCTTACCTGCTGTATAAGTATTATATTCTTTTCCATTAACTGTAATTGTCTTACCACTCTTTACTGTGTACTGTGTTGAGCCCTCGCCAACTAAAGTAAGAACACTGTCACCATACTGATAATCACCTGTAGCAACTACGCCGTTCTTAGCGATATCATCAAGCATCATAGTAAAGTTCTCTGCATTACCAGATTTTGCATAGTTAGCAACTGTTACTGAATGAAGATATGACTCTCCTGCTGCTACACATGTTATAGTAAGTGTTGTAGCTGCTCCGTTATATGATACCTTCTCAGTTGCTCCATCATTTGCAGCCTTGCCTGATGTTGAACCGATTTCGTTACCAGCCTCATCTGTAACCTTGAATGCTGTTGCATTACCATACTTACAAAGTCCTAACTGGATATCAGCTCCTCCTGCAACCTTAACTTCAATCTTATCTCCGTCATATAATGCTGCTCCATGCTGTCCATCATGATAGTATGCTTTGTCAGTCTCTGATACTACCTTGAATACTCCGTCATCAGAAGTATATCCATTGAGCTTTGTCACATTAGAAAGTGTTGCAAAATTCAATGTATAAGTCTGACCTGCTTCAGGTGCATCTGCAGCTTTTGCTGTAGTTCTTACGCCTGGTGCAAACTGGAACGAACCAACTGCAAGCACAGTAGTAAGTACAACTGCTAAAAGCTTCTTAGCCTTTTTGCTAATTTTCATAATCTGCCTCCTTTATAAATATTGCGGACATCCCCGCGTTGATAATAATAAATATATATTAATATCCGTCAATTAACAACTTATATATTTATATTTTGAAGATTGATTACAGTTATTTTTAGTGTTATAATACAT
>CAVBPJ010000089.1:0-7344 GCA_963597265.1 Evtepia sp.
TACTAATATTTTTCTTGAATAATTAGGTCTGGTAATGTACGATTATTATACATATTTTGTCTTTTTAAGACATCTATTAATAATTTAAAGGGAGATAATTATGACTAAGAAAACAAAACTTATTGCTATCATTGTAGCTGCTGTTCTTGTTGTTGCTATAGGTATTGCATGTGTTGTCATCGGCAGTCACAAGAATAATGACACGCCAACTATTGCTGATAACACAGAAGAAACTACCGCAGAACCGGTAACTGAAGAAGAAACTACAACTAAGGATCCGACAGTTGAAGTCGACCTTATGATGATTGGTGACATGCTTATGCATGAAGGAGTTGTTAAAAGCGGACTTCTGGATGACGGAACTTACAACTTCGACCATCTCTACACTAACATAGCTAAAGATATCAGTTCAGCTGACATAAGAATCGTTAATCAGGAGACAATCCTTGGTGGTTCTGATTTTGCTTACACTGGTTATCCAACATTTAACTCACCATGGGCACTTGGTGATGCAGAAGTTAAAGCAGGATTCAACATTATCCTTCATGCTACTAATCACACATTAGATAAGGGACTCAAGGGCGTTGAGAACTGTCTTTCATTCTGGAAGACTTACCATCCTGACACTCCTGTCCTCGGTATTAACGAAACTGAAGAAGACTATGAGAACATATATGTATACGAAAAAGAAGGATTTAAGATAGCATTCCTTAATTACACATATGGAACTAATGGTATTCCTCTTCCGGATTCTAAGCCTTATATCGTTAACATGCTTGATAAGGACAAGATTACAGCAGATGTAACTAAGGCCAAAGAGCTTGCCGATATGGTTATTGTGCTTCCTCACTGGGGTACTGAATATGTATACACTCCTGATTCTAACCAGAATTACTGGACACAGCTTTTCTTAAGTCTCGGTGTAGATGTTGTTATTGGTACACATCCTCACGTTCTTGAACCTGTTGAAGTCGTATCTGATACTAAGGGACACGAAATGCTTGTATACTACTCACTTGGCAACTTCGTATCTAATCAGGACCAGAAGCCTCGTATGATTGGTGGTATGGCTAAGATGACACTTGTTAAGGATTCAACAGGCTGCTACGTTAAGAATTACAATCTTACACCAGTTGTAACACAGAAGCTTTTCGGACAGAAAGCAATCACTACATATAAGTTAAGTGATTACACAGATTCACTCGCATCAGGCAACGCAATCCGCAATGATTCCGGCTGCTCTGATTTCAGCCTTTCATACTGCCAGACTCTTGTTAAGCAGATTCTTGGCGATGATTATGATGAAGACACATGTGAATTAAATGTTTCACTTCATCCTGACGGTCTTGTGAAAGACGCAGCAGCAACAGAAAGCAGTTCTTCTGCTAACTAACTTAAAAAAGCTGTAATTTTTCAAAATGTAAAGAGATATATTGATACTAAGTATTATCCGAGGTATCAGTATGTCTCTTTTTTCTAATAAGAAAATGCGCATTATATTCATATACTGTGGCATAATTATTCTTCTAATCTGCGGTGTAATAGCCGCAAGACATAAAAAGTCCTCTTCTGACAATCCTGTATCTTCCTCCACAAGTACTAATGAATTATCCCAATCGTCAGACAATTCAAGCAACTCTGATAAATCCGCTACTCAGGACACTTCCAATCAATCCCAGCTCTCCTCCGATTTTGACAGATTGCCGCCATTTGATTCTTCCAATCAGGGAAACGGAATCGGCGGTGGTGCAATTATGGGCAATTGCAGTATAGGCAGCCGCAAACTTCCTATATACTGCGTTGACCTTAGTAAAAAGGCTAATCTTGATACTTCCAAGAAGTATGTTTCCATATCATTTGATGCTGCATGGGGCGATGAAGACACCATAAAAATTCTTGATATCCTTGATAAATATAATGTTAAAACCACATTTTTCATGACCGGAGGATGGGTGGACAGCTATCCTGACAAAGTTCTTGAAATCTATAACCGCGGTCACGACCTCGGTAATCACAGCCAGAACCATAAAGAAATGAGCAAACTTTCTGTTAGCGAGCAGAAAGAAGAAATCATGTCTGTTGCCAATAAAATAAAAGAAATCACCGGATATACGAGCTTTCTATTCCGCCCGCCATACGGTGATTACAATTCAACACTTATTGATACAGTCTATGGCTGTAACTTCTATCCTATAGAATGGGATGTAGATTCCCTTGACTGGAAGGACTACGGAACCGACAACATAATTAAAACCGTGACAACACATAAAGCCCTTAAGAACGGTTCCATAATTCTTATGCACAACGGTGCCAAATACACTGCTGAAGCCCTTGAATCCGTAATAACCGGACTACAGTCACAAGGTTACGAAATAGTGCCTATATCACAGCTTATTAATACGGAAAATTTCCATATGGATGGAACCGGGCTGCAGATTCCTGACTGAATAATATTCATATACATAAGGTGCTTTGTATAAACTTAGCACCTTATGCAACTTTATTATTGTAATCAGTCACATATACTTCGCTTGCAATCGCTCTTGCTTTTTCCACAATCTTTTCCAAGCGGGTCATAACCTCATCTGAAAAATACTTTTCTCCACATTCCTCACATTCTTCACAAGGAACATTCTTAATTATAATTACACAATTATCAAAAGTAACAACATGTGTTGTAACCGATGGTTTTGTTGTTTTACATTTACAATAAAAACACATACTATTGCTCCTTTCTTGTCTTTAAATCTGCTTCAAACTTATCCGTATTAGGGTAATATGCTGTTACTATATACACATTATCTCCATCATAACCTAATACAACATGTATAACCCTGTTTCTTAATGTATATCCAAATATCAGACAGCTTGGATAAGGATAATCATTAATATAATCCTCAATAATTTCCCCATTCATTATACAATTGAGAACATCTGTCCTCTTGATATCTCTCTCAGCCATTCTTGCTGCAACATGCACTGACCACTTTATCTTCCTTAATGTACACACTTCTCTTATCTTTTCTATATCCATATATACCCTCTCTTTATCATATTATAATCGTTTTGATTTAATTATACAACTCGCACTTACATTTTTATATTAAACATAATATATCATATATAATAATTATTGTAAAGAAATAAATCATTTCAATTATTTATTATATCTTGTATATAAATTAATTATGCATATTTACTTGTAAATAGCTCGTTGTCGCATTATAATTTGGTAGTCAAAATATTTTAGATTCAAAAGAGGTGTACCATGAACATTTTTAAGAAAATATACTGCAGAAGTTTTCAGACCGTATTCAAGATTGCACTGCCATTTCTTCCTTACAGAAAGCCTAAGATTGTAGGTGCGTTGTCTGATATTCCATCTGTACTTAACAAAAAGAAGAAAGTATGTCCTGTGATTATTACTGACCCGGGAATCGCAAAGCTCGGCATACTTTCAATGCTTACTGATGTATTCGACAATGCCGGAATTGAATACCATGTTTACGATAAGACCGTGGCTAATCCTACCACTGATACTGTGGAGGAAGCGCTTGCCATATATAAAGATAACCAATGCGACTGCATAATCGGCTTTGGCGGCGGTTCGAGCATGGACTGCGCCAAAGCTGTTGGTGTAAGAGTTGCAAGACCTAAGACTCATCTGTCTAAGCTCGGTGGAATCCTTAAGGTTCACGCAAAGCTTCCTCTGCTGATTGCAATTCCTACGACAGCAGGAACTGGCAGCGAAACCACTCTTGCCGCTGTAATTGTAGACGCCGAAACCCGCCACAAATACGCTATCAACGATTTCCCACTTATTCCAAGATATGCGGTTCTTGACCCGAAGGTAACTCTTACACTTCCTGCTTCAATTACTGCAACAACAGGAATGGACGCGCTTACACATGCCGTTGAAGCCTACATCGGAAACTCAACAACTCCAGGTACGAGAAAAGATGCGCTTATGGCAACTGAGCTTATATTTAACAACCTCGACAAGGCATACACCAACGGTTCTGATGCCACAGCAAGAAAAAATATGCTTAAAGCCGCTTATTATGCCGGCTGCGCCTTCACTAAATCATATGTCGGATATGTCCATGCCGTTGCCCATTCACTTGGCGGTGAATACAATGTTCCTCACGGACTTGCAAATGCAGTAATTCTCCCAATGGTTCTTGAAAGCTATGGAAAATCAGTCTATAAGAAGCTTCATGACCTTGCGATTGCTGCCGGTATTGCAGATAAGGACATGTCAGATGAGACTGCTGCCAAAGCATTTATACAGGCAGTTAAAGATATGAAAGCAAGATTTAACATTGGCGATACTATCCCAGAGATTAAAGAGGAGGACATCCCTAAACTTGCCAGATATGCTGACAAGGAGGCTAATCCTCTCTACCCTGTCCCGGTTCTTATGGACGCCAAGACGCTCGAACAGTTCTACTATAAACTTATGAATAACAAAAATGAGGTGTAATATGGAAGCTTCAGAAATCAATAAACTTGTCCAGTCACAAAGACATTTCTTCCTGACTGGAACTACACTTAATGTAAATGTGAGAATTGACGCCTTAAAGAAACTTTATTCGGCAATTAAGAAACATGAAAATGCGATATATGACGCACTCTGCAAAGACCTCGGCAAAAGCCAGTTTGAAAGCTACATGTGCGAAGTCGGACTTACTCTCAGCGAGATATCATATATGTTAAAGCATATAAAAACTTTCAGCAGAGAAAAAAATGTACCAACACCTCTCGCACAATTTCATTCAAGAAGCTTTAAGAAGCCATCACCACGAGGCGTTGTTCTTATAATGAGTCCGTGGAATTATCCATTTCTCCTTACTATGGAACCTCTGGTTGATGCGATTGCTGCTGGAAATACTGCAATTCTTAAGCCAAGTGCATACTCACCTAATGTCAGTGAAGTTATGTGCAATATTATTAGAGAGGTATTTGATTCAACTTATGTATCCGTTGTAACTGGTGGAAGGGCTGAGAATACATGCCTGCTTAATGAACATTTTGATTACATATTCTTTACCGGAAGTCAGGCTGTCGGTAAAGAAGTCATGCGTAAAGCCGCTGAATACTTAACTCCTGTAACACTTGAGCTTGGCGGAAAAAGCCCTTGTATAGTAACAGAATCTGCAGACTTAAAGCTTGCCGCAAGAAGAATTGTATTCGGCAAATTCTTAAACTGCGGTCAGACTTGCGTTGCACCTGATTACATATATGTTCAGGACATCGTCAAAGACCAGCTTGTGAAAGAACTTATCCACGAAACTAAGCGCCAGTTTACTGATTCTCCACTTAACAGCAACGATTACGGTAAAATTGTTAATGAGAAACATTTTAACAGAATTTCAGGACTTATTAATAAGAGCAAAGTTGTTCTCGGAGGTGCTTCAGACGCAGATTCCCTGCGGATTGAGCCTACAATAATGGATAATGTCACATTTGACGACGCTGTCATGCAGGAAGAAATCTTCGGACCACTTATGCCAATACTGACTTTCCACTCTATCGAGGAGGCGGTAAACACTGTAAATGCACACATGCATCCGCTTGCTCTGTACATATTCACTAAGAATAAGAAAGAAGCCCGCTATGTAACATCAAGATGTAATTACGGTGGTGGCTGTATCAATGATACAATTATTCACCTTGCAACCTCTGCAATGGGCTTTGGTGGTTTCGGCGAAAGCGGCATGGGTTCTTATCACGGAAAAGCTGGATTTGACACATTTTCACACTACAAGAGTATCGTAGATAAGAAATGCTGGCTCGACCTGCCTATGCGCTACCAGCCTTATACGAAATTGAACGATAAACTGATTCATATGTTTTTAAAATAGAATTACTGTAGTACGAAAAAAGCTGATACACAATTGTGCATCAGCTTTTTATTATGCGGATAACAGGAGTTGAACCTGCACGTCTGTTGACACTAGAACCTAAATCTAGCGCGTCTGCCAATTCCGCCATATCCGCGAACATGTGCTATATTATCATATTCATGAGATGTCGTCAACCTTGAATTTACTGGTGAAGCGGATTATTTGATGTGCTAATTTCTATTTTTTGCGACAAAATATAATATCTGTGTATTCTTCATATTTAAGCTCTTTCAATATAGGTGTATACATTTATACTAGGGTGTTATTTAAATTTTACTTTAATAGTCTATACTTTGTCCCAGATTATTATATTTTATTTCTAGTGTATTATCTTTTTTATTTTAATCCGACAAACTTCACAAAGGTGATACACTTTTAGGATTACCTGGCAAACAGGTAATCCTTTTTAATTAATTACTTCTGGTTTCCCCACAAGATTTACATCTATAACCTACTAATATCTTCTCAGTATAAGCTTCAGATATAGTTACCGTTTCATAATGCCCTTCCTCATCATGATGTATATAATCAATAATTTTTTTCTTCTGGTAGAATTACTGCAAGAACCCCCATTTAGTGCGCAATTCTTTAGATGATTGTAACTATCTTCAAAATTATCGAACTCTGCTTGTCTTAAGCCATGTTCATTACAATAAGAGCACTCATTATTCTCACACTGTAGACATATATCGACGTATCCGTATACTGGTTCATCCCAAGCAGCCTTGTCAACTACCCAAACCTGTTCGGTTACTGCATCATGATGTACATTCTCATATACCGGCTCCCAGTAATGTTCATGTGATGGTGTATCAGGTGTTGACGGCTTTGTTTCTGGTTCACTAGGTGTTGTATTTCCACCATTATCAGAACTGCTGCCATTATTACCACTGTTATTGCTGCCACTATTATTATCAGAACCCGAATTACTGCTATTATTTCCATCATTATTATCTGCAACATCTGTTGATGGTTTAGTTGGTATAACTTCATCTGCCTTTGGAATCTTGTCATCCTTAGCTGCTTCTGAAATTTCCCCAGCTACTGTCTCATCCGTAATAGTGATTGTACCGCCTGTGCTCTCTTCATAATTATCAGCCTTAATTTCAGTTCTGTTACCATCACGATCCTGAATGATAACAACCTTCTCTCCGTCCTCATTTGTTTCCACAATTCCGGCAACTTCAACAGTATTGCCTTCCGCGTCTTTTACAGCGATTGTAACCTGTTCCTCTTTAGTCTTTTTAGTTTCTTTTGTCTCCTGTTCAGTTGAAACAGCCGTATCATTAGATACCGTTGCTTTCTTCTTTCCGCAACCTGCAGATGTGAAAACTAAGCAGCATGATAAAAATACTGCTGCCCCTTTTAATAAATGTCTCTTTATCATACGAGCTTCCTCCTAATATAAATATTAAGAGAAACACTCGCTTCTTATAAT
>CAVBPJ010000090.1:0-7340 GCA_963597265.1 Evtepia sp.
GGAGTATGTCATGTCTAAAGGAAATATTAATTATAAATATTTAAGAAGAAGAACATCATGGTTTAGAAGAAATCTTCCACTTGTTATTATCATTGCTGTAATTGCAGTAGTTGTAATAGCAGGTTCAATAACAGCGGGAATTATGTTGTCACATTCTGGAAAAGACCATAATAATAATCAGGGAAATCAGAGTGAGCAGACATATGTAACAGATATCTCAACAGAGGAAACTACTAAAGCAAGAGAAGTTGTATGGATTGATAATAAGGAGCCTGAATCAAAAGAAGTAGATTACGTTGTTCCAGAAGGTGTTTATTTACCATATTTTATTAAGGTAAACAGGGCTGCTAACTGTGCTACAGTATACGGAATTGATGAGAATGGAGAATACACTATACCAGTCAAAGCATTTGCAACTTCATGTGGAAAAGCTGGTGATGAGACTATTGTGGGCGAGAACTATGTAACATCAGATAAGTACGAATGGGGATATATGGTTGATGGTACTTATGGCCGTTATGCATTCAGAATAAGCGGAGGTTATCTGTTCCATTCTGTGCCTTATTATTCAATGAATAAGGGTGATTTGGAGGACGGACAGTATAATAAGCTTGGAGATTATGCTTCACTTGGATGTGTCAGAATGTGCGTAAGAGATGTAAAGTGGATATATGATAATTGTCCATCAGGTACAGGAGTTACTATATATGATGATGCAGCTAATCCGGGACCACTTGGCAAACCAGATTCAATAAAGATTCCTGAGGACAGTGCATATGCAGGCTGGGACCCTACTGACCCTGATACAAACAATCCATGGAATTCATATAGTGCCAAGATAGCCGGTGCAAAAGATATTCAGACTAAGCTTGGTGAAAGTGTTGATGTAATGGCAGGAATTACTGCTACTGATACATGTGGTAATGATATTACTGCAAATGTTATAACTGTCGGCAGATATACATTTGACCAGGCAGGAATTTATGATATTAAATATGAAGTTACTGATGCAATAGGCAGCCATGACGAGATAACTGTAAAGCTTACGGTTACAGAATAAGAGATATGGAGTTGGATTGATGGGAAATATGGATATTCTGGCAAAACTTGAAGAGTATTCTAAGGCTGATTATGTGCCAATGCATATGCCGGGTGGAAAGCGTAATATTGAATTTGCAAGTACTTCGGTGCTTGATATTACAGAGATTGACGGTTTTGATAATATGCATAATGCGGAGGGAATTATTAAAAATGCGTCTGACAGAGCTGCAAGATTATACGGTGCTGACAGGACATTAATGCTTGTAAATGGCAGTACCGCAGGAATATTATCGGCTGTGTGTGGTGCAACAAGGAGAAAAGGAAAGATTATTGTTGCAAGAAACTGTCATGTGTCAGTGTATAATGCGTTGATTATGGCGCAGCTTGAGCCTGTATATATTATACCGGAAGTTGATGACAGCACAGGAATATACAGGGGACTTACATTAGAGCAGATTAGAAAATGTGTTGAGAATAATAAAGATGCACAGGCTGTTATTATTACCTCACCGACTTATGAGGGTATTGTGTCGGAAGTAAGACTGATTGCTTCTTATCTTCATGAGATGGGAATACCGCTTATAGTAGATGAAGCACATGGAGCACATTTTAAATTTAGTGAAGAATTTCCGGAGTCGGCAGTGGAAGCGGGGGCAGACCTTGTAATTAACAGTATTCATAAAACTCTGCCGGCATTAACACAGACAGCACTTCTACATATTTGTGGTAATTATGTAGATTATGATAAAGTGGAAAGATTCTGGAATATATATCAGACAACAAGTCCCTCATATATCCTTATGGCTAGTATTGACAGATGTATGGGAATTATTGAGGAGCACGGAGATTATATTTTTAAGGAATATATAAACAGACTTAAGAAATTAAGAGAAAATATTGCGAAACTTAAGAATATAAAACTGCTTGATAGCGATGATATATCTAAGATTATTCTTATATGTGATGACGGAAAGCACCTGTATGACAGATTATTAAAGGAATATAAGGTACAGCTTGAGATGGCGTCATTCAAATATGCGATAGCAATGACTTCAGTTGCGGATAAGCAGGAGTATTATGACAGATTTCTTAGTGCATTGCAGGAGATTGATGAGAGCTGGAAGATTGAAGAAAAATTTGAAGCTCAAGTAGCTGGCAGAGAATCTACAGGTTATGCAATTAACAACAAGCCGGAAGTATGCATATGTCCGGCAGATGCCATCGATAAGATGGATGAAAATGGATACGAAGATTTATCTGTTAATTCACCTGATATATGTGGTAGAATAAGTATGTCGTCGGTTCTGATATATCCTCCGGGAATGCCAGTTGTTAATGTAGGAGAGAAGATTACCGATGATGTATGCCGAATTATTAATAATGCGATAGATGCAGGACTGGAAGTACCCGGTCTTAAGGAAGGAAAGATAAGATGCCTGAGATAGCATTTATTATGGGAAAAAGCGCGTCCGGTAAGGACAAGATATATAAAGCACTTATTGAAGACGAGAGTCTGAAGCTTAATACGGTAACTTTGTATACAACCAGACCTATGAGGGCTGGGGAGACTGATGGGGTTGAGTATTTCTTTGTAAATGATGAGACAGCCGTTAAGATGCAGGATAGCGGCAGGATTGTTGAGCTCAGGGAATATAATACTGTGTACGGTATATGGAAGTATTTTACGGCTGATGACGGGCAGATTGAGCTTGGCAGCGGAAGAAAGTATCTTGTTATAGGTACGCTGGAGGCTTATGACAAGTTCTGTGAATTTTACGGAAAAGAACATATTATGCCGGTATATATCGAAGTTGAAGATGGATTGAGACTTACAAGAGCCATTCACAGGGAACAGAAGCAGGATAATCCTCATTATGAAGAAATGTGCAGAAGATTTCTTGCCGACAGCGAAGATTTTTCGGAAGAGAATATTGCAAAGGCTGGTATTACCAGAAGATTCAGCAATAATGGAGAATTTGAGGACTGCCTGAATGAAGTAAGGGAAGCTATACTAACAGGTTTATGTAAGTAAGAGGTTTATCAATAGGTATTTCAACATATTAGCATTATGTGTTATAATACAATGTATGATAAATAAACAAGAAGAAAAGAGGGATAAGTATGAGTAATTTTTCAGATATATATGGATATGAGACTATTAAAGAACATTTGCAGAGTGCAATATCTATGGGAAAGGTATCTCATGCTTATGTAATCAGTGGAGGACTTGGTGCAGGAAAGAAGCTTATTGCCAGCACATTTGCACAGACACTGCAGTGCGAAGCAGGCGGTGTAGAGCCTTGCGGGGTGTGTCATTCATGTGTGCAGGCGGCAAGTAAGAACCAGCCCGATATTATCTGGGTTGGACACGAGAAGCCGGGAAGTATCGGCGTTGATGATATAAGAGACCAGCTTGTATCGGATATGCAGATTAAGCCTTACAGCAGTCCTTACAAAATATACATTATTGATGAAGCAGACAAGCTTACTGTCGCAGCACAGAATGCAATGCTTAAGACAATTGAAGAGCCACCAGCTTACGGAATTGTCATTCTGCTTGCCAATAATCCGGATGTTTTCTTACAGACTATTCTGTCAAGATGTGTTGTGCTTGATTTGAAGCCTCTTAAAGATGATGTGGTTGTTAAATATCTTAAAGATCATTACGATAATATCGGAGATTATGAGTGTAAATTTGCAGCAAGATTCGCAGCAGGACGAATCGGCAGGGCAATGACTATGGTTGAATCTACTGAATTTGCTGAATTAAGACGCGATGTTATGGACGTCATTAAGAATGCGAAGGACATGGATTCGGCTGATATTATGGCATCTGTTAAGAGGGTTACTAATTATAAGCTGACTATTGATGATTATCTTGACCTCATGCTTATGTGGTACAGGGATGTACTTATGTTCAAGAGTACGAATGATACTAATCTGCTCATATTCAATGACCAGATGGCACTTATAAAGAGTCAGGCGCAGACTATGTCATATGAAGGTTTACAGGATATTATTAATTCTATTGACAGAGTTAAGGTCAGACTTCAGGCAAATGTTAATTTTGACCTGGTTATTGAATTGCTTATTATGGCGATTAAGGAAAATTCATAGAATGGAGAGTATAGATGACTAAAGTTGTTGGAGTTAGATTCAGACATGTTGGAAAGATTTATTTCTTTGCACCGGGAAAATATTCAGTAGAGACAGGACAGCATGTTATTGTTGAGACTGCAAGAGGCATTGAATATGGACAGGTTGTTCTTGGTGAAAGAGAAGTTGAAGATACATCTGTTATTCAGCCACTGAAGGCGATTATAAGAATTGCAACACCTGAGGATGATGAAAGAGAAGCAAGAAACAGAGAAAAGGAAAAAGAAGCATTTAAGATATGTCTCGAGAAGATTGCAAAGCATAAGCTTGAGATGAAACTTATTAAGGCTGAATATACATTTGACAATAATAAAGTTCTTTTCTACTTTACTGCTGATGGAAGAATTGATTTCAGAGAGCTTGTTAAAGATCTTGCGGCAGTATTTAAGACAAGAATTGAGTTAAGACAGATTGGTGTAAGAGATGAGACTAAGATTCTTGGAGGAATCGGCTCATGCGGAAGACCTTTATGCTGCGCTACATTTTTACCAGAATTCAATCCGGTATCTATTAAGATGGCTAAGGAGCAGAATCTGTCGCTTAACCCTACTAAGATTTCGGGTGTGTGCGGACGACTTATGTGCTGCTTGAAGAATGAGCAGGATACATATGAGGAGTTAAACAGCCATCTTCCTAATGTCGGAGATACTGTTACTACACCGGAGAAGCTTACTGGTGAGGTTTCAAGTGTTAATGTGTTAAGACAGAGAGTTAAGGTGCTTGTAACTCTTGAGAATGACGAGAAGGAGCTTAAGGAATATCCTGTTGAGGAGCTTCGTTTCAAGAGAAAGAGAAGATTTGATAAGGTTCGTATCGATGATGATAAGGAACTTAAGGCACTTGAGGAATTAGAAAGAAAAGAAGGAAAAGCCCATATTAGTGATGATTAATGAACGAATTGATGATTTGATGAGAGATGGACTAAAGCTTATACAGAATACGGACATTTTCTGTTTTGGAATGGACGCGGTGCTGCTGTCTACTTATGCCAAGGCAGGAAAGAAGGACAGGGTGCTGGATATGGGTACCGGCAATGGCATTATTCCGGTGCTTATGCAGTCTAAGAATCCGGGCAGCACGTATAGTGCGCTTGAGATTCAGGAGGGCAGTGCCGAGCTTGCCAGAAGAAATGTGGAGCTTAATCATCTTGAGGACAGAATCAGCGTTGTTAAGGGTGATATTAAGGAAGCTTCCACTATATTTGGGGAAGCTTCTTTTAATGTTGTGACGAGCAATCCGCCATATATGAATGAGAATCACGGGATTGTCAATCCGGAGAGCGCCAAGGCGATTGCAAGGCACGAGCTTCTGTGCAGTCTTGATGATGTTATAAGAGAGGCGAGCCGTTGTCTTAAGTCCAAGGGCAAGATGTATATGGTTCACAGACCTAACAGGCTTGTTGATATATTTGACACGATGAGAAAGTACCATCTTGAGCCTAAGAGAATGAGACTGGTGTACCCTTATGTGAATAAGGCTGCCAATATGGTGCTTATCGAGGCGGTTAAGGGTGGCAATTCGCAGCTTATTGTTGAAGAACCGATTATTGTATACAATGCAGATGGAACTTACACTGATGCACTTCTTAAAATGTATGAATAGATTAGAGGTATATTATGGATAACCAGAATGAAGTTAAATTAAAAAAAGACGGACCGGGTATGCTGTATCTGTGCGCAACACCTATTGGCAATCTTGAGGATATTACTTACAGGGTTCTGCGTGTGCTTTCAGAGGTTGACCTGATTGCGGCAGAGGATACAAGAAACAGTATCAAGCTTCTTAATCATTTTGAAATAAAGACACCTATGACAAGTTATCATGAATTCAACAAGTATGATAAGGCAAAGGTTCTTGTTGATAAAATCTTAGGTGGAATGGACATTGCTGTAATTACTGATGCAGGAACTCCGGGTATATCTGATCCTGGAGAGGAGCTTGTAAAGCAATGCAGGGCAGCAGGTATCAGGGTTACTTCACTTCCGGGTCCGGCAGCGTGCATAACGGCACTTACAATGTCAGGACGCGAGACAAGAAGATTCGCATTTGAAGCATTTTTACCAGCGGATAAGAATGAGAGAAAAGAGGTTCTTGCGGAGCTTGTTGATGAAACAAGGACTATGATTATATATGAAGCACCTCACAGACTGACTAAGACTCTTGAAGAACTCAAGAATACGCTTGGCGGTGACAGACAGATTACTATATGTAAGGAGCTTACCAAGAGATATGAGAATTCTATGGAATTCACGCTTGAATCGGCTTGTGAATATTATGAAAATAATGAGCCGAGAGGCGAATATGTACTTGTGATTGCCGGAAAGAGCCGTGAGCAGTTAAAGGACGAGGCAAGAAAGCAGTGGGAAGCCATGAGTGTGGCTGAACATGTGCAGATGTATATGTCGCAGGGCATGGACAAGAAAGAAGCCATGAAAGCTGCGGCAAAGGACAGAGGTGTGTCAAAGAGGGATATATATCAGGAGCTTGAAGGGAAAGCGTAAGCAATTACTGGATTGTGTGCTCTTTGATGATTGCGCGTACTGTCTTGAAAAGATATGGCTTGATTGTATCTATGTCGGCTGGTTCTTTATAAAGAATTGCACTGTAACAGGTTGAACTTACAAGCTCGACAATAAGGAAGAGCATGATTTCAGGCTCTTCGAGTGAGATATCTTCAGCGTTAATCATTCCATAATACACATCTTTAAAGTTAATATCATCAGATGCAACCTTAGTTGTGAGAGCTTCCTTGAAGATTCCCCAGCTAAGGTTTTTTGATATGAATGTGAGCAGAGTCTGGTTAGAATTCAGCTCATCTACTATATGATTAATTATAAATATAATCTTTTCTTCAAAATCTAACTGCTCGTCCCTGTCTTTAGTGAATTCCTCCAGCTCAGCGACAGCATTTTTAAATAATTTACTTGATTCATGTGATATAAGACGGTTTCTTATATCATATTTGTCTTTAAAGTACAGATAAAATGTACCCTTAGCAATTCCTGCCTTCTGAGAAATCTCCGCAATAGAAGTCTTCGCAACCCCCTGGGTAGTAAAGAGATTAAATGCAGTATTCAGCAGAGAAGTAAGTTTCTGTTGTTTATTAGCTTCAAGCTTTCCCATAATTACACCACCTTTTATTG
>CAVBPJ010000091.1:0-7183 GCA_963597265.1 Evtepia sp.
AAATATTATGATAGAATACATTAATAATAGACTGTATTAAAGGAGTACTTATGAAAGAAAAAATATATACAATACCTGTTAATGACGCATTTTCATCAGACTGCGAATGTCCGATTTGTTCAATGTATAAGTCACTTGAGGATGATGCGGTAAGTTATACAATGGGACCCAGCTATATGGAAGATGATATAAGAGCCATGACAGACAAGAAAGGTTTCTGCCAGAAACATCTTAAGAAGGTGTACGACTGCGAGAACAGACTTGGTTTTGCACTTGTTATGAAGACCCATCTTGACAAGGTGATTAACGATATGGAAGGTCTGCAGGATGGAAAGGTTGCAGGAAAGTCAATGTTTAAGAAGGCTGATAAGCCGGCGGTTACAGCATATACTGAACAGCTTGAAAGCACCTGCTTTGTATGTGAGAGAATTGAGGACACATTTGAGAGATATCTTGATACCATATTCCATATGTATAAGCATGATGCTGAGTTCAGACAGAAGTATAGTGAAAGCAAAGGCTTCTGCACAAGACACTACGGAATTCTTATCGAGCGCGCGGCTAATTCTTTAAAGGGTGATATGCTGGATGAGTTCATAAAGACTACTAACAGACTTTATATTGAGAATATGAAGCGTGTGAGGGATGATGTTGAATGGTTTATTAATAAGTTTGACCACAAATACATCGATGAACCATGGAGGAATGCTAAGGATTCCCTTGTCAGAGCCATGATAAAGGACGGCTCGTATATAGCGGATGAACCGGGAAAGAAGAATACAAGATAATTAAAGCCCCACAGCTCAAGTAAGACTGTGGGGCTTCTTTCATGCGTTGCAAATGTATCTTAGTAAGTAAAGGTAACTGAATATAACGTATAACCTGTTCGCTCGGTAGCTTTGTATGAATATGAAAGCTGGACGCCTGCATTAGATACAGCGGATTTTAAATCGAGGTCTGCTACAGTTGTGAATTCAATATGGTCTGAGCGGCTTTTGATGCAGCGTAATATATATCTGTCAAGGTCATACTGTGTTCCAACAGAATGAAGTTTCGCCTGAACCGGATATGTGTATATATATCCATTGGCAGGGTTGGCATCGTTGACATCAGATGTCCAGGTGTGGTCAATTGCCATATCGGAGTCAGATATATTGAAGTAGCTGTGGTCGATATATTCCGGTGAACCGCCAACAGGATCATCCCATGTTACATCTACCTGATACCAGTCGCCACTTATTCTTACAACATTCCATATGTGCTGGTCGTTGCCGGCTTTTCCTGAAATAGTATAGTTCTCAATTCCTAACATATCCATAAATGTCTTGAAGCTTTCTGTATAGCCGCTGCATACGGCTTCTCCGTTAATCATCGCGTCATATGCGTTAAATGTTGAACCGCCGTTATCAATGTATGTTATATGTGATACAAGATAATCGTGGATGGCAAGCTCGTTGTCGTAGTCGCTGCGCGCAGGTGAGGTAACTTCGTTAAGGACTTCGATATATTTGTTATAAAGCTCAAGCTGGCGGCTGTTTAATTGTGAAGTGTTGGCAGAATTATATGCTTTCATAATTGCATAATTATCCCAGCATTCAAATGTTACTACAAGATTATAGCCTTCTTTAATTCTTCGGTATTCGCATTTTATCTGTTCAATGCCGCTTATTCTTGTAAGCCATTCGTTGGCATCTATGAGGTCTGCATCAGCAACAAATATGTTACATGAAGTTTCATTGTCAGACATTGCTTCAATAATATAATTGAGAATGTCTTCAGTTGTTGCTGCTTTATTATCAAATGCTGTATATGAAATCTCTGTTTCGTTATCAGAACTGTTATTGGTGATAAATGGTAATGAGCATCCGTACAGGGATGCAAGAATTATGGCTCCGGTTAAAAGAGACGCCCAATATTTTATATGTTTCATGTGTGGTCTCCTGAAAATTCTGTTATAATCATATACGATTGTATAACGAGATAATTGCAAATGTAAAGCAAATTTATGGAGGAATTTTATGTCAGATTATGTATTGAATAATGTATATGATTTCGACCTGGCACAGACATTAGAATGTGGACAGTGTTTTCATTTTGTTAAGCTGGATGAGGAAGATTATGTCCTCACGGCAAAGGGGCGTGTACTTCACGTTGCCCAGAACGGGGATACAGTTATATTCTATGATACTGATGAATCTGAATATGTTAATATATGGAAAGATTATTTTGATATGGACAGGGATTATTCTGCTGTCAAGAAGAAGCTTCTGGAGAAAGATGATAAGTTAAAGGATGCAATTGACAGCATGTGGGGAGTAAGAATCCTTAATCAGGAATTCTTTGAGACACTTATATCGTTCATTATATCACAGAATAAGCAGATACCTCATATTAAGAAGATTGTAGCTGATATATCCGCAAAGTTTGGTACATATAAGGGAACATATGGCGGAGTGGATATGTATACATTTCCGACACTCGAACAGCTTACTAATGCAAGTGAGGAGGATTTTAAGGAGTTAAAAACAGGTTTCCGTGCACCTTATATCATGGATGCGATAAGAAGAAATATGGCAGGACAGTTCGATGAGAATGAACTTAAGGGTATGGATTATGATTCATGTATTAAGGAACTTATGACAATAAAAGGTGTTGGAGAGAAGGTTGCCAACTGTGTGAGCCTTTTCGGACTTGGAAAGAAAGAGGCATTTCCGGTTGATGTGTGGATTAAGAGAATAATGGAGACAATGTATTTTGATGGCGTGGATACACCTAAGGATAAGATTGCTGCATTTGCAAGAGAGCAGTTTGGCGACCTTGGAGGCTTTGCACAGCAGTATCTGTTCTATTACGGAAAAACTATAAAAATGGGCGTAAAGTAATAATTATTAATAAAATCTAAAAAGTATAATATATTTGAATTAGTTGTTGACAAATAAAAGTATGAAGTGTTACATTATGTGCAGTGGTTAGCACTCGAAAAGAATGAGTGCTAACAGAGATATGAATGCTGCCATGAAGGGTTCACTCTCATGTGAAGACAGCGGAATGGAGGAATATATAATGAAATTAGTACCATTAGGAGACAGAGTTGTTATTAAAGCATTAGTTGCAGAGGAGACTACTAAATCAGGAATCGTACTTCCTGGACAGGCTAAGGAGAAGCCACAGCAGGCAGAAGTTATTGCTGTAGGACCTGGCGGAGTTGTTGATGGTAAGGAAGTTGTTATGCAGGTTAAGCCTGGTGATAAAGTTATCTATTCTAAGTATTCTGGAACAGAAGTTAAGCTTGATGAAGATGAAGATCTTATCATTGTAAAGCAGTCTGATATTCTTGCTATCATTGAATAATTGACGATGTCAGTTGCAGATGAAGCGGTTTGAACATATAAGTATATTTATTTAGGAGGCTATTATTATGGCAAAGGAAATCAAGTACGGAATTGAAGCTAGAAAAGCTTTAGAGGAAGGTGTTAATAAGTTAGCTAATACAGTAAGAGTAACAATCGGACCTAAGGGACGTAATGTTGTTCTTGATAAGTCATATGGTGCACCACTTATCACTAACGATGGTGTTACTATCGCTAAGGATATCGAACTTGAAGATGCATTCGAGAATATGGGTGCACAGCTTGTTAAGGAAGTAGCAGCTAAGACTAATGATGTTGCCGGTGATGGTACAACAACAGCTACTGTTCTTGCACAGGCTATGATTAACGAAGGTATGAAGAACCTTGCAGCAGGTGCTAACCCAATCGTATTAAGAAAGGGAATGAAGAAGGCTACTGATTGTGCAGTTGATGCTATCGCACATATGAGCGAGAAGGTTACAGGAAAGGATCAGATAGCAAAGGTTGCAGCTATTTCAGCAGGTGATGAAGAAGTAGGACAGATGGTAGCTGATGCCATGGAGAAGGTTTCTAACGATGGTGTTATCACAATCGAGGAATCTAAGACAATGAAGACAGAACTTGACCTTGTAGAAGGTATGCAGTTCGACAGAGGATATATCTCAGCATATATGGCAACAGATATGGATAAGATGGAAGCAGTTCTTGATAATCCATATATCCTTATTACAGATAAGAAGATTTCTAATATTCAGGAAATCTTACCAGTTCTTGAGCAGATTGTTCAGAGCGGTTCTAAGCTTCTTATCATTGCAGAGGATGTTGAAGGTGAGGCTCTTACAACACTTATCGTTAATAAGTTAAGAGGAACATTCAATGTTGTTGCTGTTAAGGCTCCTGGATATGGTGACAGACGTAAAGAGATGCTTAAGGATATTGCAATTCTTACAGGTGGTCAGGTTATTTCTGAAGAACTTGGACTTGAGCTTAAGGATACAACATTAGATATGCTTGGTAGAGCTAAGTCAGTTAAGGTTCAGAAGGAGAACACAGTTATCGTTGATGGCGAAGGTGCTAAGGAAGATATCGATGCAAGAGTTGCACAGATTAAGGCACAGCTTGAAGAGACAACATCTGAATTTGATAAAGAGAAGTTACAGGAAAGACTTGCTAAGCTTGCAGGTGGTGTAGCTGTTATCAGAGTTGGTGCTGCAACAGAGACAGAGATGAAGGAAGCTAAGCTTCGTATGGAAGATGCTCTTAATGCAACAAGAGCTGCTGTTGAAGAAGGTGTAGTATCAGGTGGTGGTTCTGCTTACATCCATGCTTCTAAGAAGGTTGCAGAGCTTGTTAAGTCACTTAGTGGAGATGAGAAGATTGGTGCTCAGATTATCTTAAAGGCACTTGAAGCTCCATTATTCCACATTGCATACAATGCTGGTCTTGAAGGCGCTGTTATCATCAACAAGGTAAGAGAATCAGAAGTTGGTACAGGATTCGATGCATACAAGGAAGAATATGTTAACATGATTGATGCTGGTATCCTTGATCCAGCTAAGGTTACAAGAAGTGCATTACAGAATGCTACAAGCGTTGCTTCAACACTTCTTACAACAGAATCAGTTGTTGCTAACATTAAGGAAGATGCTCCAGCTATGCCAGCAGGTGGCGCAGGCATGGGCGGAATGATGTAATTCCACAATATAACTAAAACATACAGCCCGGTGGGGAAGTTTCCCGCCGGGCATATTGCTTTAAAGAAAGGTTATTGAATTATGATAGAAGGAACAGTAGAGCAGATTGTGAAAGTTACCGCTCCTAAGATTTCGATTTTTTACAGAGTAATACTTGTAATCGCATGCCTTGTTGCTGCAACAACAATTGTACAGACAGGCTGGTTAGGTGTAATAGTACTTGTTGCATTTATATTCTTTACAGTATTTGTGTTTGAGTATTATAATGCTGAATATGAATATTCATATGTTGATGGCAGCCTGACAATAGATAAGATTATGGCTAAGTCAGTAAGAAAGAATGTTGGAAGCTTTGACCTTACAAGAGCAACTTTAGTTGCTAAGGTAAACAGCCAGGAGGCTTTAGGCAAAGCAAGACAGCAGTTACGAACATATAATTGTTCATCAGGAGTAGATGATCCTGAAGATATTGTAATATACACATATGACAATGACAGCAATGAGATGATAAGACTGTTTATGCTTCCGAATGATTCGATGAAAGAAGCAATAGTAAGTGCTGTTGGCAATGGGGTTGCACATTTATAAAAAATGTTTGACTTTTAGCGACAGTTTTGTTATATTCTCTTGTAACATATTTATAATCTGACAGAGATGTCAGCAACCTGTAGAAACATCCGGATTAATTTATTCGGATTTTTTCTATATAACAATACACAACAGAAAGCGAGGATTTTAGCAAAATGGGTAAAATTATTGGTGAAGGCATTACATTTGACGACGTACTTTTAGTTCCACAGTATTCAGAAGTAACACCTAATATGATTGACCTCTCAACACAGCTCACACAGAATATTAAACTTAATATTCCTTTAATGAGTGCAGGTATGGACACAGTTACAGAACACAGAATGGCAATCGCAATGGCTAGACAGGGTGGTATTGGTATTATCCACAAGAATATGTCAGTTGAAGCTCAGGCAGAGGAAGTAGACAAGGTTAAGCGTTCAGAGAATGGTGTTATCACAGACCCATTTTTCTTACATCCAGACAATACATTACAGGAAGCTAATGACCTTATGGGCAAGTTCAGAATCTCTGGTGTTCCTATCACAGATGATAATGGCAAGCTTGTTGGTATCATTACTAACAGAGATCTTAAGTTTGAAGAGCATTTTGAAAGACCAATCAAGGAGTGCATGACAAGCGAGAATCTTATCACAGCTCCAGTTGGAACAACTCTTGAAGAAGCTAAGAAGATATTAGGTAAGGCAAGAAAAGAGAAGCTTCCTATCGTTGATGACGATTACAAGTTAAGAGGACTTATCACAATCAAGGATATTGAGAAGAGCGTTAAGTATCCATCTTCAGCACATGATTCACAGGGCAGACTTCTTGCAGGTGCTGCTGTTGGTATCACAGCTAATGTTATGGACAGAGTTCAGGCACTTGTTAATTCAAGCGTTGACTGTATCGTAATTGATTCAGCTCATGGTCATTCTAAGAATATTATTACAACTCTTAAAGAGATTAAGTCAGCATTCCCTGATCTTCAGGTTATCGCTGGTAACATTGCAACAGGCGCTGCTGCCAAGGCTCTCTGTGAGGCTGGCGTAGATGCTGTTAAGGTTGGTATCGGACCTGGTTCTATCTGTACAACAAGAGTTGTTGCAGGTATTGGTGTGCCTCAGGTTACAGCTGTTATGGATGCTTATGCAGAAGCTAAGAAGTATGGCATTCCAGTAATCGCTGATGGTGGTATCAAGTATTCAGGAGATATCGTTAAGGCTATCGCAGCAGGTGGTAATGTCTGCATGTTAGGAAGCCTTCTTGCAGGTTGTGATGAAGCTCCTGGTACATTTGAGTTATTCCAGGGAAGAAAGTACAAGGTATACAGAGGAATGGGTTCTATCGCTGCCATGGAAAACGGAAGCAAGGACAGATATTTCCAGACTGGTGCTAAGAAGCTTGTTCCTGAGGGCGTTGAAGGACGTGTTGCTTATAAGGGACTTGTTGAAGATACTATCTTCCAGCTCATGGGTGGTCTTCGTTCAGGTATGGGATATTGTGGAGCACCTACAATTCCAGTACTTCAGGAAACAGCTCAGTTCATTAAGATGTCTTCAGCAGCTTTAAGAG
>CAVBPJ010000092.1:0-6802 GCA_963597265.1 Evtepia sp.
ATATATTATAGTGTTATTATATCAACACAAAATAACGCACCGCGAAAAGAGCGGCGGTGAGTAACATGTTTTTAGTAGAAGGGAGTTAGAGAAAGGTATTATTAAGGGGAAGATTGATGCTGCTAAGAATGACGCAGTTGGTAAGGATTTCTGGAGGGATAATGAGCATTTTGCAGACCTGTTTAATGCGGTTTTATTTGGTGGTGAGCAGATTATTAAGCCAGAGAATCTCGAAGAGATGGATACAGATGTTTCCGGTGTTATTATGGCAGATGATTATAAGCTGTCACTGGGAAGATTCAGGGATGTTGTTAAGAAGAATTTTGATGGAGTAGAACTTGTAGTGCTGGGGCTGGAACTGCAGGAGCATATTCATTACGGTATGCCGCTAAGAACTATGATATATGATTCATTGGGGTATCTTAAGGAATTCGAGGGAGTAAGAAAGTGGAATAAGGAGAATGGGGTAAAGGCTGTTAATGCTGATGAGTTTCTATCAGGGATAAAGAAGGATGACAGATTTCATCCTATCATTAACATAATATTGTATTATGGCGAGAAAGAATGGGATGGACCGACAAGCTTACAGGATATGATGGTAGATATGCCGGAACGTTTTTCACAGCTATTTGCTGATTATCATATTAATCTTGTACAGATGCTTGATTCTGGAAAGCTTTTGTTTCATAATAATGATGTAAGAATACTGTTTGATGTGGTAAGTAATATATACAGGAATAATATGGATTACATATATTCCAAGTATGATGGCACAAGAGTGGATAAAGATCTGTTATGGATGATTGGAAAAATAACAGAGAATAGGGATATTATAGAATTAGGCGATATGAAGGAAGGAGAGTCGGTTGATATGTGTGAAGCGTGGAAGAGATATATAGGGGAGAAACAGAGAGAAGTAAGAGTAGATAACATTATATTCATGATAAGATACGGAATACCAAAGAAAGATTTACTTACAAAGTTTACAGAAGAAGAATACAATGAAGCTTTATCTAAGATGAAAGCTATGTAATAGATGAGACAATCCAATCGAATCAAAGATATATAAGAATGGTTCGATTGGATATTTTTTAAGATGTATATATATCTATGATTACTATTTTATATAATGTAAGATATATATTAAAATTGGAAAAATATTAAACTAGAGAGGGGCTAGATATTTATTGTACAGTAGTGTATTGAGTGGTGTTTTACATGGGTTAAAGGCTGAGATTGTGCATGTGGAAGTTGATGTGGGGAATGGACTTCCAAGTTTTGAGATGAGTGGGTTCTTAAGCAATGAAGTGAAAGAGGCAAGGGAGAGGGTAAAGGTTGCTATCCGCAATTCAGGTTATGAATTGCCGCCGCAGAGAATTGTTGTTAATATTTCTCCGGCTGACATAAGGAAGAGCGGAACAGGTTTTGACCTGCCTATTGCACTGGCAATTCTTGCGGCAAACGGACTGGTTGATGAAGTTAATCTTGATAAGACGGTTGTTCTTGGTGAATTGAGTCTGGATGGAAGCATTAACGGCGTGAGAGGCGTTCTGCCTTGCGTATGTGCAGCGAAAGAAGAGGGGCTAGAGAAGATACTTATACCTGATGTTAATGTTAATGAGGGAAAGATAGTTAATTCTATGCATGTAATAGCTGCTGACAGCTTAAGAAATGCAGTCAGATATATTAATGAAGGTATTATAGATAATGAAGAAAATGCTACATCAGATAAGAAAATTGGTAACAGATGTGTGGCACTTGATTATGTTGATATCAGGGGACAGCACGCTGCCAAGAGGGCTACGATGATAGCCGTTGCAGGAATGCACAATATTATGTATATGGGACCGCCAGGGAGTGGTAAGACCATGATGGCAAAGCGGATACCAACGATTATGCCAGATATGACATTTGAAGAGAAGCTGGAACTTACCAATATATACAGTGTTGCTGGGCAGCTTGGAGATTGTGGAGGTTTAATGGAGAACAGACCTTTTCGTGCTCCATATCATAATGTAACAAGAAGTGCTTTCTTTGGCGGTGGAATGTATCCAAGACCGGGAGAGATAACGCTTGCCGGGAAAGGAGTGCTGTTTCTTGATGAGATGACTGAATTCAAGCCGGATATACTTGAAGGATTAAGACAGCCGTTAGAAGACAGGAACATTACAATTGTAAGAATGGGACGGTCTTATACATATCCGGCGGATTTCATGCTTGTAGGCGCTATGAATCCATGCAAATGTGGTTATTATCCGGACAGGAACAGATGTAACTGTTCTGAACAGGAAGTTAAGAGGTTTATGGGAAGAATAAGCATGCCGTTGTGGGACAGATTTGATATGTGCATTAAGACCGAAGAGATTGGATATGAACAATTAGGAGATAGAGAGAAGAATGATTGCACTGTTCTAGATTCTTCATACATGAAGCAGGCTGTTGACAGAGCTAGAGCTGCTCAGATTAAGCGGTTTAATGGCAGAGATATTATGTACAATTCGCAGATGGGTGGAAAGGAGATTGAAGAATTCTGCAGACTTGGAAAAGAGGAGGAACAGCTGATAGAACGTATATTTGCAAGAAAACATATAACTGCCAGAGGATATCATAAGATATTAAAGACGGCAAGGACTATTGCTGATATTGAGGGGAATGACAGGATTAGTGCATCTAATATCAGTGAAGCGTTTTATTACAGGGGAATACCAGAAGTTGTGATTCATTAAATGGGAGAGAAGTATTGAGAGAAGATTATTATTGGTATTGGGTGAATAATATTGTGGGGATATCTAATGCGAAGCTTAAGAATCTGTTTGCTGTATTTGAGACACCGGAGGATATATATAAAGCTTCTGACAGGTTATTGGAAAATGTAAAAGATATAAGGCAGACTGATATTGCAGCAATTAAAGAATCACGGAAGGATGATTATGTATACAGGCAGTATTCTGATCTTGAAAGACAGGGGATAAGATTCACATATCCGGGACACATTAATTATCCGGATAAGCTGCTTAATATATATGATTATCCATATATTCTGTATTACAAAGGAAGGCTGCCGGATACAGATAAGCCGTCAGTTGCTATAGTTGGAGCGCGTAACTGTACAGAATATGGAAGGATGATTGCACAGAATTTTGGGGAGAGCTTTGCGGGAATGGGATTGCAGGTTATAAGCGGTATGGCGCTTGGAATAGATGCTGCGGCACAGAAAGGTGCAATTAAGAATGGGGGTTATAGTCTTGCTGTTCTTGGATGTGGAGTTGATATATGTTATCCACGGACTAATATTGAATTGTATACACATCTTAATGATTGTGGAGGAATTATTTCTGAGTATCCACCGGGTACTGCACCAAGAGCAGGATTGTTTCCTATGAGAAACAGAATAATAAGTGCAATGGCTGATGCACTGGTTGTTGTTGAAGCAAGACAGAAAAGCGGTTCACTTATAACGGCTGATCAGGCTTTAGAGCAGAACAGGGATGTATATGTTGTCCCCGGACGCATTGGTGATGCATTGTCAGAAGGGTGTCTTAAGCTTATAAAAGAAGGTGCACAGGTTATTACTTCACCAATGGATATTATGGCTACAAAGTCGATTGAGCTTTATTATAATAGACGCCAGATTACTGATGATAAACGGGATAGTTTGGATAGTAACAGTATATTTGACGATAATTTTAAAAAATCAGGGCTTGCAAGCCCTAAAAATATGGTGTATAGTCAAATCAATTTGTTTCCAGTGAGTCTGGAGACAATTATTAATAATTCTGGAATAAGTCTTGTAGAAGCGGAGGGGATTCTGCTTGAATTGGAGTTGGATGGACTTATAGAAGAGGTTTCTAAGAATTATTATATAAGGAAGCATATTTGATTTGGAGGGCTATTAATGCATAAGTATTTGGTTATAGTGGAGTCACCTGCCAAGGTTAAGACTATCAGTAAATTCCTTGGGGCGAACTACAAGGTAATGGCATCACAGGGACATGTAAGAGATCTTCCTAAAAGCCAGATGGGTGTAGATATTGAACATGATTACGAACCTAAGTATATTACTATCAGGGGAAAAGGTGATATACTTGCAGCTTTAAGAAAAGAGGCAAAGAAAGCGGATAAAGTATATCTCGCAACCGATCCCGACCGCGAAGGAGAAGCTATTTCATGGCATCTTGCAGCGGCACTTAAGTTAGAAGATAAAGATATATACAGAATAACATTTAACGAGATTACTAAGAATGCTGTTAAGGCTTCTCTTAAGGAAGCAAGAAAGATAGATATGAATCTTGTTGATGCACAGCAGGCAAGAAGAGTGCTTGACCGTGTTGTTGGTTATGGGATAAGTCCTCTTTTATGGGCTAAGATTAAAAGAGGTCTTAGTGCAGGACGAGTTCAGTCTGTTGCTTTGAGAATGATATGTGACAGAGAGAATGAAATAGATGCATTTATTCCAGAAGAATACTGGTCTATGGAGGCAACTCTTAATATTAAGGGCGAGAAGAAACCACTTGTTGCTAAGTTCTATGGTGATAAGAATGGAAAGATAGATATCAGTAATCAGGAGCAGATGCAGAAGATTCTTGATAAGGTTAAGAAGAGTGATTTCGGAATAGAGAGCATTAAGAAAAGCGATAAGGTTAAGAAGTCACCATTGCCATTTACAACAAGTACACTTCAGCAGGAAGCAGCCAAGACTCTTAATATGTCAACTAAGAGAACTATGAATATTGCTCAGCAGCTTTATGAAGGTGTTGATATTAAGGGAAGAGGAACAGTAGGTCTTATCACATATTTAAGAACTGATTCTACAAGAGTTGCAGATGAGGCATTGGAATCATCTAAGCAATATATCAGTGAGAATTATGGTGAGAAGTATCTTCCTAATGGAGCTAATGTTAAGAAGGATGATAAGAAGATTCAGGATGCGCACGAAGCAATAAGACCAACTGACCTGACACTTTCGCCAGCAGTTGTAAAGGAATCTTTACAGAGAGACCAGTTCAGATTGTACCAGCTTATCTGGAAAAGATTTGTTGCAAGCCAGATGGCACCGGCTGTTTATGAGACAACATCTGTCAGAATTGCAGCGGGCGAATATATATTTACAGTAGCAGCTTCTAAGGTTATGTTTGATGGTTTTATGTCAGTATATAAGAATGAAGATGATGCAGAGGCAACTAATACTCTTGCTAAGGGTCTGGATGAGAATTCAGTGCTTACGCTTGAAGATGTTAATGGAATACAGCATTTTACACAGCCACCAGCACATTTTACAGAAGCTTCTTTAGTAAAGGCATTAGAGGAGCAGGGAATTGGACGACCAAGTACTTATGCACCTACAATATCTACAATTATTGCAAGACATTATGTTATTAAAGAGAATAAGAACCTTTATATATCAGAGCTTGGTAATGCAGTTAATAATATTATGCTGACAGCTTTTCCTACTATCGTAGATGTCAAGTTCACAGCTAATATGGAATCATTACTTGATGGCGTTGCAGAAGGAACTGTTGAGTGGAAAGAGATAATAAGAAACTTCTATCCTGACCTTAAGGTTGCTATTGATGATGCTGAGAAGGATCTTGAGCATGTTAAGATTGAGGATGAAGTGACAGATGTTATCTGCGACAAATGTGGAAGAAACATGGTTATCAAATACGGTCCACATGGTAAGTTCTTAGGATGTCCTGGTTTCCCAGAGTGTCACAATACTAAGCCATATCTTGAGAAGATAGGTGTAGCATGTCCTAAGTGTGGCAAGGATGTAATACTTAAGAAGACTAAGAAAGGAAGAATGTTCTACGGATGTGAAGGATATCCGGAATGTGATTTCGTTTCATGGCAGAGACCATCAGACAAGAAATGTCCTAAGTGCGGCGGTTATATGATAGAGAAGGGTAATAAGCTTGTATGTGCTGATGAAACATGCGGTTATGTAGAAGCTAAGAATGATAAAGAACAATAATATACGGGAATTGTTGTTTTAGAAGAAGGATGGGAGATTTACAATGAGTGTTCAGCTTCTCGATAAAACGAGAAAAATCAATAAGCTGCTCCACAATAATCATTCAGACAGAGTTGAATTCAATGATATCTGCGATGTATTAAGTGGAATACTTGAGTCCAATATTCTGGTAATAAGCCAGAAGGGCAAGATTCTTGGAGCAGCTACATATAGTGGCATAGATAAGATTGGAGAGTTAATAACTGCTGATGTAGGCGGATTTGTGGATAAGATGCTTAATGAGAGACTTCTTGGTGTATTATCTACTAAAGAGAATGTTAATCTGCTTACATTGGGATTCTCAAGTGGCAATGAACGTAAGTTCAAGGCTCTGATAGCACCTGTTGATATCGCAGGAGAGCGCCTTGGTACATTATTCATGTACAAATGTATAGCTGATTACGATATTGATGATATTATTCTGTGCGAATATGGTGCAACAGTAGTTGGACTGGAGATGATGAGCTCTGTAAGTAATGAGAACGCAGAGGATGAACGCAATAAGAAAATCGTCAAGTCAGCAATAAAGACATTATCAGCATCAGAACTTCAGGCGATTAAAGCTGTATTTGCAGAGCTGGATGGAACAGAAGGAATTCTGGTTGCAAGCCGCATAGCAGACAATACAGGAATTACACGCTCTGTTATTGTTAATGCATTGAAGAAGTTTGACAGTGCAGGTGTTATATCAACCAAGTCTTCAGGAATGAAAGGAACTAAGATTAAAGTCCTTAATGAAGTTGTGTTTGATGAATTAAGAAAGATAGATGACTGATATTAATGCATAAGAAT
>CAVBPJ010000093.1:0-6647 GCA_963597265.1 Evtepia sp.
GTCCTACAGCACTACCCGCTGCTGCAAGAACGAAACCAATAGAGCCCTTGAATGAATTACGATTTTCGTTCATTTCATAACCGTCCCTTTTAATAAAATATACTTATAAATTATACCTAATAATATCAGGTCGGTCAACTGTTTAGCAAAAAAGAAGCACTGTGTTTCCACAGTGCCTCTTCATTAAATATCATATTATTTATTAGTTATTACCACGATTATCAATCTTGGCAATATCAACTATAGATAATTCCTGATTATTGAATGCATGCTCAAGACTTGATATAAGTGCATGGGCTGTATCAAGACTTGTAAGGCAGTGAACGCCTGTCTCGATAGCATATCTTCTGATAAGGAATCCGTCCTTGGCTCTCTCAATACCACTCTCTGGTGTATCGATTACAAGGTCAATCTTATGCTCTAAGATAAGGTCAAGAAGTGTAGGAGCTTCCTGTCCGATCTTATTAACCTGAATTGCATGAACACCATTTTCTTTAAGAACCTTAGCTGTTCCTCTTGAAGCATATATCTTATAACCAAGTGCTTCAAATCTCTGTGCAATATCAATACCGTCCTGCTTATCCTTATCTGCAAGAGTCATGATAATCTGCTTATGCTTTGGAAGTCTGATTCCAGCTCCCTCAAATGCCTTATAAAGTGCCTCATCAAAGCTCTTAGATATACCAAGACACTCACCTGTAGACTTCATTTCTGGTCCAAGGCTGATATCAGCGCCTCTGATCTTCTCAAATGAGAATACAGGCATCTTGATAGCATAGTAATCTGCAGCCTTCTGAAGTCCTGGCTCATATCCTAATTCCTTAATTGTCTTACCGATAATAACCTGTGTAGCAAGCTTGACAATTGGAATACCTGTAACCTTGCTGATGTATGGTACTGTACGGCTTGAACGAGGGTTAACCTCAATTACATATACCTGGTCATTATATACGATAAACTGAATGTTAATCATACCCTTTACATGAAGTGCTCTTGCAAGTCTTCCTGTATAGTCTTCAATCATATCAACAATCTTAGGTGATATAGACTTAGCTGGATATACTGAAATACTGTCTCCTGAATGGATACCAGCTCTCTCAATATGCTCCATGATACCAGGAATAAGAATATCCTGACCATCGCATACTGCATCAACCTCGATTTCCTTACCCATAAGGTACTTATCAACAAGGATTGGGTGATCCTGCTTAATTCTGTTGATGATGTTCATGAATTCAACAACATCTTCATCAGATACAGCAATCTGCATACCCTGTCCACCAAGTACATATGAAGGTCTTACAAGTACAGGATATCCAAGTTCATTGGCAGCCTTAAGTGCTTCCTCAACTGTGAATACAGTCTGTCCCTTAGCTCTTGGAATCTGTGTCTGCTCAAGAATCTCATCAAAAAGCTCTCTATCCTCGGCAGCATCAACGTCTTCTGCCTTAGTTCCAAGAATAGGAACGCCCATCTTCATAAGTGCTTCTGTAAGCTTGATAGCTGTCTGTCCACCAAACTGAACAACTGCTCCATCTGGCTTTTCAAACTCTACGATTGATTCAACATCTTCTGCTGTAAGTGGCTCAAAGTAAAGCTTATCAGCAATATCAAAGTCCGTAGAAACTGTCTCTGGGTTATTGTTAATAATAATTGTCTCAAAGCCTTCCTTCTTGAATGCCCATGTACAATGAACTGAACAGAAGTCGAACTCAATACCCTGTCCGATTCTGATTGGACCTGAACCAAGTACAAGAACTTTCTTCTTATCCTTAGTCTCTAAAGCTTCGTTCTCGCTTCCATATACTGAATAGTAATATGGTGTTGTAGCTGCAAACTCTGCAGCACATGTATCAACCATCTTAAATGCTGCATGGATATTGTACTGGTCTCTTAATTCCTTGATTTCTCTTTCTGTATGACCTGTTAAATCACCGATAACATTATCAGGGAATTCAATTCTCTTAGCCTCTCTTAAAAGGCTCTCTGTAAGAGGTCCTCTCTTAAGCGCATTCTCCATATCAACAATAATCTGGAGCTTATCAATAAACCATAAGTCAATCTTAGTAATGTCATGCATCTTGGCTGCAGAAATGTGTCTTCTTAAACCTTCAGCTATCTTCCAGATTCTTCTGTCATCTACAATATGAAGTTCCTCAAGAAGTTCTTCATCTGTAAGCTTTGTAAAGTCATATGACATAAGACTGTCAACATGCTGCTCAAGAGAACGGATAGCTTTCATAAGACCACCCTCGAAGTTATCAGAAATACTCATAACCTCACCTGTAGCCTTCATCTGTGTTGTAAGTGTTCTCTTAGCTGAGATAAATTTATCAAATGGAAGTCTAGGAATCTTAACTACGCAGTAATCAAGTGCTGGCTCGAAGCTGGCATATGTCTTTCCTGTAACTGCATTCTTAATCTCATCAAGTGTGTAACCAAGTGCAATCTTAGCTGCAACCTTAGCAATAGGATAACCTGTTGCCTTAGAAGCTAATGCTGATGAACGGCTTACACGAGGGTTAACTTCGATTACACAGTACTCAAAGCTGTCTGGATGAAGTGCATACTGTACATTACAACCACCTGTGATACCTAATTCATCAATAATTCTTAATGCAGATGTTCTTAACATCTGATATTCCTTATCAGAAAGAGTCTGTGAAGGAGCAACTACGATACTATCACCTGTATGAACACCAACAGGGTCGATATTCTCCATGTTACAGATAGTAATACATGTTCCGTTGCTGTCACGCATTACTTCGTATTCGATTTCCTTCCAGCCGGCGATACAACGTTCAACAAGAACTTCACCAACTCTTGAAAGTCTTAAACCATTCTCAAGAATTTCTCTTAATTCCTGTACATTGTTAGCGATACCACCGCCGCTTCCACCAAGTGTGTAAGCTGGACGAAGAACTACAGGATAACCAATCTTAGCTGCAAATGCTTCACCATCTTCAACGTTGTTAACAACGAGTGATGGTGCACATGGCTCACCAATCTTTTCCATAGTTTCCTTGAACATAAGACGGTCTTCTGCCTTCTTGATTGTAAGTGCAGTTGTACCGATAAGCTTTACATTATGCTCCTCAAGGAATCCTGTCTCAGCGATTTCCATAGCAAGGTTAAGTCCGGCCTGTCCACCAAGTGTAGGTAAGATGCTGTCTGGCTTTTCCTTTAAGATAATCTGCTTTAATGCTTCAACTGTAAGAGGCTCAATATATACCTCATCAGCGATATCTTTATCTGTCATGATAGTAGCAGGGTTAGAGTTAACCAGTACTACTTCAATTCCTTCTTCTTTAAGAGAACGGCATGCCTGTGTTCCGGCATAGTCAAATTCTGCTGCCTGACCAATAACGATTGGACCAGAACCTATAACTAATACTTTCTTAATACTCTCAATCTTTGGCATGTTCTTAGTCCTCCTTCTTCATCATGTCCATAAATCTGTCAAACAGGTACGCTGTATCCTGTGGACCAGCGCAGGCTTCTGGATGGAACTGTACTGTGAATATATTCTTTCCAACATATTCAAGTCCCTCATTAGTCTTATCATTAACATTCTCAAATGCAGGTACTGCAACATTGCTGTCTAATGTACTTTCATCTACAACATAACCGTGGTTCTGTGATGAAATGTAGCACTTACCAGTCTTTAAATCCTTTACTGGGTGGTTAGCACCTCTGTGACCGTACTTAAGTCTGTGTGTATCAGCACCTGTAGCAAGTGCCATAAGCTGATGTCCAAGACAGATTGCAAATATTGGAACATTGCTGTTATACAGCTTCTTAATCTCTTCAATTATCTCTACGCATTCCTTAGGATCTCCAGGTCCGTTAGATAACATGATTCCATCAGGATTAGATGCAAGAATCTCTTCTGCCTTAGTATATGCAGGATATACTGTAACTTCGCAACCTCTGTTGTTAAGCGATCTTGCAATATTCTTCTTGGCACCGAAATCCATAAGAGCAACCTTAGGTCCTTTTCCTGGAAGAACATACTTCTCTGAACATGTAACCTTTCTTACAACTCCCTTAACGCTGTACTCCTTAATCTTAGGAAGTACTTCATCAAGATTGAAATTCTCATTAGTTGTAATCATACCATTCATAGTACCCTTTTCTCTTAAAATCTTAGTAAGGGCTCTTGTATCAATTCCACAGATACCAGGTATATCATTGTCAAGAAGGAATTTCTGGATAGGATCTTCATTTCTGAAGTTGCTTGCCATTCTAGAAAGCTCACGTACAATATATCCGTCTGGCCATGCTTTCTGGGACTCCATATCCTTATAGCATACGCCGTAATTACCGATAAGAGGATATGTCATTGTTACTGCCTGTCCTGCGTATGAAGGATCAGTCAGCACCTCCAAATATCCTGTCATAGATGTGTTAAAGACAATCTCACTAATAACTTCGCGGGTCGAACCTATGCTGGTTCCTTCAAAGACCGTTCCATCTTCAAGTATCAAAAATGCTTTCATGAATGCCACCTTAATTCCTTTCGTTTATTTAATTTAATCATTTGCCCAAGAAACGCCAAAATCACTTTTGCGCAAAAAAAAAGACACAAAAATGCCTTTTTCTCTCAAACTTTACAATATGTTACCATAGTTAAATGTAATTTTCAAGCATATATTTACCTATATATTGCATAAAAATACATACCTTAAAAACAGCCCCCAGAAATGGAGGCTGTCTGCAGCTGTTTATATATTATCTTGACCTTGTAATGCCTGCTCTGTTCACATTCCATACCTGGACACAGTCTTTATCCTTAATATTCATCATATTACCAACACTTTTATCTTTATTATCACCAAACCAGCTTTTAGCCAGTGATGCTGCCAGCGGATTAACAAATGATTTCAGATATACATTTGACGACACCTTAAGACACAGCTTTTTCTTTTTCTTCCATTGAGCATATATTGTCATATTGCCGCCATCTTCTTCTACAAGCTTTGAAACAATATCTTTGTCCTTATAACTTGTTCCACTTCCATCCTCAGATGTGTTCCATGAATCAAAATCATATCCTGGTCTTTGCGGAGCGTCCGGAAGCTCATTGTCTTTCTCATATCCGGTTATAATCGTTGTATCAGATTCATATCCGCCATTGGAATCAATATTAATATTGTATATATTCTCTTTCCATACAGCATACACATCAACTATCTTTCCCAGCTTATCAGCAAGATTAAGCTTTCTGTCAACATTGCCTTCTATATATGTACCATCTTCCATCTCCCAGCCATATCCTGTCCATCCTGTAAGCGTATATACCTCTTTAACAGCTGGCAGATGGTCAATCTCATCATATGTATAGAATCTGCTATAGAAACCTTCATCCTCATACCAGTCCCATTCATCATTATTAATAATTCTGATATCTTCACTGGATTCTTCCGGCTTATTATTATACAGATGAACCTCATAAAATATCGGCTGCCATATCGCATATAAAACAGCCTTGCCACTTTCGTCAGGCGTCAGATCTACAACTGACATTGTTGTATAGAACTGACCACTGTCATCACTTTTCGTATTCCATCCTGACAGATAATAGCCTTTTCTTGAAAGGTCACTTCCTGTAAGCCTTATCCTGCCACCAAGTCTTGCAGTTATATCATCCATATGGCCAGTAACCTCTGCGTCAGTATTATAGTCAAATGTAATAACATAATTCCATATAGCATATATAGTGACATCTTCATTGTATTCCCTGATATCTTCAGGTTCAATTATTCCGGAATCACCATATCTGTCAAAAGACCATCCCACAAAAGTAAGTCCGTTAGAAGCCTCTGCCTGCTCATTAAATCCTTTAAGTTCATCGCCTCTGTCATAATAAGCCCTCTCATCTTCCGGAATATATATTGTACTTATACCTCTGTCTTTCGCAACTCCTGCATCATAATGCACAACAAATGAATATCTTTCCCATACAGCCTTAATTACAATATTCTCATCTGCAAATGCACCTATATTAACTCTTACTCCATCTTCGCCATAGTCATCATACTCACCATCTCCGCCTGTAACTTCCCATCCGGCAAATATATAGCCATCCCTGCTCACAGCTCCTACTCTTACATACGGAGTAAGTCCTACACAATCGTAATAATTAGAAGTTGTAGCATCTGCTTTCGGTATGGACGCATGATAATCTAATATTGTATGATATACTCCATTACGGTCTGACAGATACAGACCTGTTCCCAGATCATCTCTCCACTGTCCCTGATCTGGTCCATGGTCTATCTGTGACTGATAATATATATCGTCACACACTCCTCCATCAAGATCTATAGTTATATTATGATGAACCCTGTATTCATCTTCTGCTGCCTGTGATATAACAACACCTCCGATAATCAGTATTCCTAATAACACAATTCCAGCCAGAATTCGCTTGTCTTTTCTTAATCTACATTTCATAAATAATCTCCTTATGTATAAGCTCTTATCACGTCCATAAACTTCATAAGAAAATCTCTGAAATATACAAAAAACATGCACAGTATTAAAATCCCTTTTGCAAAATTATAATACCATGCATGTTTATATTATTCAAATATTATTTAGTTTTTTAATAAAGTTTTAATCTTTTATCTCAACCTGTCCTATAT
>CAVBPJ010000094.1:0-5783 GCA_963597265.1 Evtepia sp.
GTATAGTCAGAGGTGGCTTATGAAAATAGAAAGACTTAATGAGAACCAGATAAGATGCACACTTAACAAGTCTGATCTGGCATCAAGACAATTAAAGATTAATGAGCTTGCCTATGGCAGTGATAAAGCGAAGGAACTCTTCCGCGATATGATGCAGCAGGCTTCATATGAATTAGGATTTGAGGCTGAGGATACACCTGTTATGATTGAGGCTATTCCTATCTCATCAGAATGTATTGTCCTTATTGTTACCAAGGTGGACAACCCTGAAGAACTTGATACGAGATTCTCACGTTTTTCACCATCTGATTCAGATGATGATGAATTTGACTTTGATGATATTGAAACAATCGAAGGTGACAGTTATTCTGATTACTCCCTTCCGACAGCTGATGATGAGCTGGATGAATGTGCCGCTTCAGAAGAAGAGGAAGGAATACCTGAAGATGAACTTATGAATATCTTCAATCGTGTGAAAGAATATTTTAACAAGGATATCAGTACATCTTCTGATACCAAGACTGGCAAATCTGCTGCACAGACAGCCAGAACTGCTGCCAAAGCTGAAGATGACAATCCTGTTAAAGAGAATATTTCAAGAGTATTCTCATTTAACTCCATGGATGATATAAGCAATGCTGCAGTTATTGTTGATACTTTCTATCATGACAATAATTCTTTATATAAGAATCCATCCGATAGAAAATATTACCTGTGCATCACCAGAAACAGATGCAGCGCGAAAGATTTCAATAAAGTGTGCAATATACTTTCCGAATACGGTAAGAAAGAGTCTGGATTCGATAATCACACCGGATTCTTTACTGAGCATTGTGACTGCATCATCGCAGAACATGCCATTCATATACTACGCACATTATAATTACAGATTATATTTAATAGTATGTCCTTATATTAATAGAGCCGGAGCATTAACTGCCCCGGCTTTATTATTATCTGTTATTCTCTTAATTATCCAACAGACTGAAGATAATTCTGAATCTCCTCAATAAGCATATCTGGATCGATACCATGAACCATAGCAGCTTCCTCTAATGTCTCACCTGCTGATGATGGGCATCCAACACAATGCATACCAATTCCCATAAGAATAGGTATAATTCCTGCATCTATCTGAAGAGCTTCTCCAATTGTAGTGTCCTTAGTAATTCTTGCCATACTGACCTCCTGTTATTAGGTTAATATAGTCGGTACTTTCGTACCGCTCAATATACCTACTATAATATTGCCCCGGATAAATGTCAATAATACACTAATTTTACTTTACTATTCTATCCAAAGTTAGTTATACCTAACCATAATAATATATTTTATTGATAAAAATTCATGTTGAATTTTATGACAGGCTATCGTATAATATCACTAAAGCAACTGCTAAGGCAGTTAATAAAGAGATTATTAAGGAGGATATATACTATGGCATATGTAATTAATGATGATTGTATCAGTTGTGGTGCTTGCGCAGCAGGATGTCCTGTTGAAGCTATCAGCGAGGGTGCTGCTCATTACGAAATCAACGCTGATGTTTGTGTTGATTGTGGTGCTTGTGCTGGCACATGTCCAGTTGGTGCTCCAAACCCACAGTAGTCTGAACAAGATACGGATTAATGTTCACCATATGGTGTTCAATGTACCCCAATGGTACATATATAAAACCCCGAACCAGTTTAATACTGATTCGGGGTTTTATTTTTATCATATTATCTTTAACTACTGTCTTAAATCTCTTGAAAGATCTGCGAATCTTGTCTGTTCCGGCAGCCATGCCATCTTAACAGTTCCGATAGGACCGTTACGCTGCTTGGCAATAATAATCTCTGCAATACCCTTCTGCTCTGTATCCTTGTTATAATAATCATCTCTGTAAAGGAACATAACAACATCGGCATCCTGCTCGATAGCCCCTGACTCTCGCAGATCCGAAAGCATTGGTCTGTGGTCAGGTCTCTGCTCTACTGCTCGGCTTAACTGTGAAAGTGTTACTACAGGAACATTTAACTCTCTTGCAAGCGCCTTTAAAGCTCTTGATATATCAGAAACTTCCTGCTGTCTTCCCTCAGAACGTCCGCTTCCGCTGCCACTCATAAGCTGGAGGTAATCGATAATAATAAGTCCAAGATTATTCTCCATTTTGTATTTTCTGCATTTGCTTCGTAATTCTGCAATTGAAATACCCGGAGTATCATCAATTATAAGCTTAGACTTGGCAATACTGTCCGCACCTTCAATAAGCTTGCCCCAGTCATTAGAATCCAGATGTCCTTTTCTTATCTTGTCCGCATCTACTGTTGATTCCAGAGATAACATACGGTTTACAAGCTGGACATTGGACATCTCCAGACTGAATACAACTGTTGTAATCTGCTGCTTGATAGCTACATTTTCAGCAACATTAAGGACAAATGCAGTCTTACCCATTGAAGGTCTGGCTGCAACAAGAATAAAGTCTGATGGCTGCAGACCTGACAGATAAGTATCTAAGTCCTTGAAACCTGTAGGAACACCTGTAACAGCGCCTTTGGTCTTGGCTGCCGCAGATATTCTGTCAAGTGCCTCAAGAACGACCTTATCAATAGGTGTATATTCCTTGCCGCCTTTATTCTTAACAAGCTCAAATATCTTCTTTTCTGTATCAGCAAGAATATCTTCCGTCTTATCCTTGCCTGCATAACACTGATTGGCAATCTCATCATTAACTCTTATGATATTTCTGAGTATTGCCTTTTCCTTAACAATACCTGCATACTGTCTTATATTGGCAGATGTAGGCAGTGAAATCATCAGTTCCCTGATAAATTCGATACTATAGACTTCAGCCGGAACGTCTGTCTCCTTCAATCTTGCCTGCAGAGTAATTATATCTACAGGTTTACCCTCATTATTCATGTCTACCATAGTCTGGAACATCGTTCCATACTGTCTGTAGTAGAAATCATCCTGCCTTAAGATTTCAGCGGCAGTTATAATCGCCTGTCTGTCCAGAATCATTGAACCAACAACAGACTGCTCAGCTTCTATGCTGTTCGGCATTACCCGTGTTACCACTGACTCGTCCATAGTAACTTCCTTTCTTACAAATGTATCTTAAAACTTATTTCTCAACAACTTTAACAGTTAATTCTGCTGTCACATCCTTGTGAAGCTTAACCTGAATAATATAATTGCCTAAAGACTTGATAGGCACATCAAGCTTCATTTTCTTCTTATCAATATCAAGACCTAACTGCTTCTTGGCTTCCTCTGCAACTTCCTTAGTTGAAACAGTTCCGAATGTTCTTCCACCTTCGCCTGTCTTCATAGAAACAGTAACTGTGCACTCATTAATCTTTGCTGCAAGTTCCTTAGCTGCTGCAAGCTCCTCTGCCGCCTCTTTCTCTTCTCTCTTCTTGGCTAACTTAAGGTCATTAAGATTCTTAGCTGTTGCCTCGATTCCAAGCTTCTTAGGAAGCACATAATTTCTTGCATATCCATCATTAATCTTAACAATCTGTCCCTTTTTTCCTAATGTCTTAACATCCTCTAATAAAATAACATCCATTATATTTCACCATCCTTAATCATATTATCAAGTGTAATCTTAATCTTATTAATTGCCTGGTCAATTGTACAGTCAGTAAACTGTGCACCGGCAATACTTATATGGCCGCCGCCACCCAGCTTTTCCATGACAAGCTGCACATTAACTTCATCAATAGACCTTGCACTTACATATATCTTATCCTCGTAAGGAGTGATAACAAAAGAAGCCTTTATTCCTGATATATCAAGCAAATCATTGGCTGTCTTGGCTCCACCCACTGTAGGCGTGTCAATTCCTTCACCATTGAATATTGATATTGCAAATGCGTCCTTATAAACCTCTGCACGGCTTACAGCCTTTGCAATCTCTTTATACTCATTCATATTGCTTCTAAGCATTTTTCTTACTCTTGTCACATCAGCACCATGTCTTCTTAAGAATGCTGCTGCCTCGAAAGTTCTTGGTCCTGACTTACTGTTAAATCCGTCTGTATCAATATTAATTCCGGCATACAGCGCATCTGCCTCAAATGCCTTAAGCTTGATATTGTCATCAACATACTGTATCATCTCTGTAATCATCTCACTTGCAGATGACGCATATGGGTCAACATACGAAAGAACCGCACCTGTGATTGTGTCACTCTGTCTTCTGTGATGGTCAAATACGACAACAGTCTTGCATTTTTCAAGAAGCTCAGGGCACTCTGTTCTCTGTGGTCTGTTGACATCAACAACAATAACAACTGTTGATGCATTTATCTTAGAAGGCGCATCCTCCGGCTTTATAAACATGTCATCCGGATACTCCTCCCTGCCTATGAATCTGTTCACAAAAGGTCTTACACTGCTTGTGACCTCACCAAGGACAATGTGTGCTTCCTTTCCAAGCTTCCTGGCAATAATGTATATTCCAAGAGCTGAACCAAATGCATCAATATCCGCAAGTGAATGTCCCATAACAAGCACATTACTGTTATTATCAAGTATCTGTCTTAAAGCATGAGCCTTAACACGCACCTTGACTCTTGTATTCTTCTCCATCTGCTGGCTCTTGCCACCATAATAAAGAATCTTCTCGCCATCCTTGACTACAGCCTGGTCTCCGCCTCGTCCAAGCGCAAGGTCCATAGCTGCCTTAGCCACATCATAATTCTTGGAATACTCTGCTGAACCCGTTCCTATACCCATACTCAGGGTAAGAGTCATCTCGTTACCAATCTTGATGCTCTTAATCTCCTCAAGCAGGCTGAATCTGTCCTGCATAAGCTTTTCTAAGAAACTGTATCTGAATACTACAATATATTTATCCTTCTCAAGCTTTCTTACAATTGCCGAGCCCGGAGAAAAATACTTGTTAACTCTCTTATCAATAAGACCTGCAAGAAGTGACCTTCTAACATCATCTGTACTGTCTAATGCTTCCTCATAATTATCAATATACACAAGTCCCACAACGAATCTTTCGTCCTTTAACTTCTGTATGTATGTGTTAATATCAGTCTCATCAAAAAGATACATTACATACATTGATGAATCCATGCTTTTCTCAATTATATCAACGCCCTCTGCGATAGAATCTGCATCAATATTCTTAAGTTCAGCCTTATAATCCCTGTCCTGAAATGTAAGTCTTATCTCCTTGAATCCAACCTCATCATCAGGAAAAATGCTTGTTGTCACTTCCGGAAGTATTGTATTGATATTCTTTCTGAAATCCTTCTTAACCCCCAGGCAGTCCTGCATTGCCTTATTGGTCCACATAACATTGCCATTATTATCAAGAAGGCAGTATGGAACACTGAGGTTATACAAAAGCTGTTTCTGAACCTGTGAATAATTGGCTGCAAATTCAACCATTCCAGACATTATTCTCGGTCTCATGTAGAAATACATAAGCCCGCATGCCAGCAGATATATAACCATGAAAATGCTTACGACTGTCGCCGCCATAACATTAACACAGAACATAATTCCACATATAATAATCAGAATAGCCCCGATATATAATGGCCATGCAAAAAACGACCTCAGAAGTCCATTATATTTAAATGCTTTTTTCCCATATTTGTTATCTGGCATAACACACATCTCCATAATCGAATTAGAGTAATTATATCATGTATACAAATATACTACAAGTATGCTTTGTGCAAGCACATTCTGGATTGCATGGCTCATTGCTTACAATCAGAACCACCGGCTTAGCCGGTGGTTTGTTCTAGCCCTATAAGGGCTCATTA
>CAVBPJ010000095.1:0-5646 GCA_963597265.1 Evtepia sp.
CACTTATATTAAATGTATCTTTCTTGATTATGCGCATTTTTACAGTAAATTATTCACTACGATAATAAAAAATGAGGCATACTCTAAACCAGGTACACCTCATATAAATTCTAATCTTTCTAAAAATGTAATTCTTAAGCTTCCACTATCTTTCCAGCAATAGCACTTGCTGCCGCTGTAGCAGGTGATGCAAGGAATATCTTAACCTTGCTTGTTCCCATTCTTCCGAGGAAGTTTCTGTTGTTAGTTGCAACAACAACTTCTCCATCAGTAAGAATTCCGCCTGTTCGTCCGCAGCATAATCCGCATCCTGGATGTGTAACAATTGCTCCGGCTTCAACAAGTGTCTCAAGTGTTCCGTCTGCAAGAGCTTCTTTATATATCTTGCGGCTTGCAGGAGTTACTATTAACTTGACAAATGGTGCAACCTTCTTACCCTTAAGAATAGCTGCTGCACACTGAAGGTCTTCTAATCTTCCGTTAGTGCATGAACCAATGAATACCTGGTCTACTGCTGTCCCAGCAAGTTCTGTAACAGGTTTGATGTTATCTACCTGTGAAGGACATGCAAGAACAGGAACTAAATCCTCTGCATTATATGTAATCTCTCTTACATATACCGCATCAGCATCTCCCTTTAAATCCTTTAATTCATCTGTAAGTTCTACATTACAGTACTCTGCTGTCTTTTCATCTGGTGTGAAGAGGGCACATTTGGCACCTGCTTCAATAGCCATGTTAGACATAGTCATACGGCTTGCAACACTCATCTCATCTATTGTTGAACCTGTGAACTCAAGTGCCTGATAAGTTGCACCATCTGCTCCGAGGTCACCGATAAGTCTTAATATGATATCCTTGGAACGGACATTAGCTGGAAGCTTTCCATTGACTGTAACCTTAATAGTCTGTGGAACTTTAACCCACATTTGACCTGTTCCTAATACACTTGCCATCTCTGTATATCCGATACCTGATGAAAATGCACCAACACAGCCATATGTTGTTGTGTGGCTGTCTGTACCAAATGCGATATCTCCCGGCTTTACATAACCTGCTTCTGTCATTAACTGGTGGCAGATTCCGTCTGAACGGTGGATATTCTTCATTCCGTATTTCTCAACGAATTCATTACCAATACGGAAATGTCTTGTATCATCAACCTGACTTGCTGGAACAAGGTGGTCATATATAAGAACTGCCTTGTCAGGATCCCATATCTTAGTGAATCCCATCTCTTCGAACTTCTCTTTAACAAATGGAATGAAAATATCGTGAATCATTACTCTGTCAACATTAACAGTTACGATATCTCCCGGCTTTACTTCCCTGCCAATATTCTTTCCAATAATCTTCTCAATAATTGTATGTCCCATTATTCTTACCTCTCCCTGTCTTAGTCAAGACCGTTAAGCTTTCTCATTGCCTTAACAAGTCCGCCTGCATTAAGTATGTCCACAAGATTATCAGGAAGTGAAGCAATAGGATATGCCTTTCCGTCGTGTGTAATCTGTGCATTTACTTCAACATCAATAGTATCGCCTTCTGTAACTGCGTCATGAAGGTCTGCATTCTCTATAAGAAGAAGTCCGTTATTAATAGAATTTCTGAAGAATATTCTTGCATATGACTTTGCAATAACACATTTGATACCTAATGCCTTGATAACCTCAGGTGCCTGTTCTCTTGATGAACCACATCCGAAGTTCTTTCCAGCAACAATAATATCGCCCGGCTTAATCTGGCCTGCAAGTTCAGGTCTTAATGGTGAAAATGCATATGGCTTCATATCTTCTACTGTCTTTAATGCAAGGTACTCTGTAGGGATAATGATATCTGTATCAATGTCATCACCAAGCACCCATACTTTACCGCTAAATTTCTCGTTCATAATTACTCCTTATCTGTTTATCTGCATTCTGTGCTTACAGTCTGCAAATGAAGTTATCCTTACTTATATCATGTCTGCTGTTGCTATCTCGCCCTTGATTGCTGACGCTGTAACTGTTGCTGCTGATGCAAGATATACAAAAGAATCTTTATGTCCTGCACGTCCCTTAAAGTTTCGTGTACCTGTACTGATAAGAGTCTCGCCCTCACCGATAACACCCTGACAGCTTCCCCAGCATACAGAGCAGTTAGGATTCATAACGATTGCGCCTGCATCCATGAATATATCAAGAAGTCCCTCTTTCATAGCCTGAAGATATACTGAACGGCTTGCTGGAACCACAAGGAATCTTACCTTAGGAGCAACCTTCTTTCCCTTGATAATTGCTGCACCGACTCTTAAATCCTCAATTCGTCCATTATTGCATGAGCCAAGAAATGCTTCATCAATCTTAACACCAAGTGATTCCTTGGCTGGAACTACATTGTCAACAAAATGTGGCTTTGCAACGATTGGCTGTATTGTTGAAAGGTCAATATCATAAACCTGCTCAAATACTGCATCATCATCTGATGTAAAGCATGCCTTTGGCTCTCTGCCATGCTCCTTAAGATAATCCATTGCAACATCATCAACTTCCATAAGTGCAGTCTTAGCGCCTGCCTCAACACAGAGATTACAGATTGATATTCTGTCTGCCATTGAAAGGCTGTGTAATCCCTCTCCTGCAAATTCCATTGCTTTATAGTTAGCACCGTTAGCGCCAATCTTTCCAATAATAGAGAGTATTAAATCTCTTGCATATACTCCGTCATTAAGCTTACCCTTAAGGTTGAATCTTAATGTCCCCGGAACCATTACCCATGATGTTCCTGTAACCATTGCATACAGATAATCTGTACAACCAACCCCAGTACCAAATGCTCCTAACGCACCATATGCACATGTATGGCTGTCTGCTCCGAATATAAGTTCACCAGGTACTACATGATTCTCCATCATAACCTGATGACATACGCCTTCGCCCTCGTAGAACTTAATATCATTAGCCTTGGCAAAATCTCTCATCTTCTTCTGTGAAGCTGCTGTCTTAGGGCTGTCTGATGGAATATTGTGGTCAACAATCCATACAAGCTTGTCCTTGTCAGCAATATGTGGATTCTTTAACTTCTCATACATACCGATAGTAAGATGTGTTGTTCCATCATTACTCATAAGTCTGTCAAGAGTAACAGTTGCAATATCACCAGCCTTAACCTGTGAAAGTCCTGCTGCCCTTGCAATAATCTTCTCAGCGATAGTCATGCCATGCTTTGCTTCGTCTGCTGGTGCTGCTGTACTTTCAGTCTCTTCTGCCTCACCGTTAAGTGATGCAATAAGTCCGCCCTGGTTAAGAATAGCCTGCATCTTGGCTGGAAGCTTAGTACATGTATAAGTCTTTCCATTAACAGTAATAATTCCATCTTCTAATGAAAGCTCACATTCGTCCCCTGCATTAACTTCGTCATGGAGTTCCTTACATACAATAACAGGAAGTCCTATATTAATAGCATTACGATAGAATATTCTTGCAAATGATTTGGCAATTACTGCCTTAACACCTAATGCCTTAAGTACGCTTGGTGCCTGCTCTCTTGATGAACCACATCCAAAGTTGTCATCTGCAACAACAAAATCTCCCGGCTTTACAGCAGATGCAAAATCAGAATCCAGTGATTCAAATGTATGGCTCTTCATCTCATCAATTGTCGGGAACAAAAGATACTGTGACGCAATAATCTGGTCAGTATCAACATCTTTATCAAACTTAAATATCCTACCCATTGTTTTCTCCTTTATCTTATTCCTGATATAACAGGAATTATTAACAGTCATTTTAATATTTTATCTTATTAAAGCATGTTTTTCAATCTTTAATATTAACAGAAGCGGTAATTAAGAGACAGGTCATTATCCTTAACTTTAACCTGAGTATAAGCACCGCTTACTATCGGCATTGAAGGTGAAAGATGCCCGAAATCACAGTCCATTATAACCGGCACATTATACTTTGCTGCAATGCCTGTAACAGCACTGTACTGGTCAAGCCCCATCATCTCCTGTCCGTAACACAGCGGACGTCCTATAAGGAATCCCTTCACATTCTTAAACCAGCCTGCATTGTCCATCTGCCACATAGCCCTTCTGATTGCAAATACATTCAGATCGCAGCTCTCTAAGAACCATATAATTCCATCATCTGCATATCTTTCATTGAATTCCTTAACCTTATCAAAGCTTGTGCCTGTAAGATTAACAAGACAGTCCATACATCCGCCGACAAGCCTTCCTTCAAATGCAATCTCTTTATCACATTCATTCCCGCCGACATATTTTCTTAAAATCTTCTTCTCAGTAAGATTATACTGTGGTGCAGGATTCTCCTCATTCTTTAGAGATTCTCTCTCCCATGTGTCATATCCGTGAACCTGTTTTTCCACAACACCGTTATTATTCTCACAACCTTTTCCACGAAGTACATCGAAAGTATCAACAAGTGCCTGATGCCAGTCCGTCATTGCAAATGCACCTGCACACGGTCCGTATACACTTGCCGTATCAGCTATCGTATTCTGTAAAAATGTGAAATTGGTATTATCAGAATATCCAAGATACCATTTAGGCTTGGCTGCCTTAATCCTGTCAAAATCCACATATGGCAGAATCTCACACATCAGCTCACCGCCGCCGCATGATATGAGAACATTATTGACATTGCTCTCATACATCTGTGTAAGCTCCTTGCCGCAAGCCTCTGGTGTATTGCTTATTCCAATTCCCTTGTCTTCATAACAGTTAGGGCCAAGTTCTACTGTATAGCCTTCTTTTTCGAATCTTTTAATTGTCATTCCGAATGCTGTTTTATAAGGCTCCGTTGCACAACCAAAAGATGGTGCAACGAAGCCTATAGTTCCGCCTTCGGATAAGAATTCAGGATATCTCATATGCTGCCTCCTTATCTGTCATCATCCGGCATCAGCCAGATGATTATTCCACATTATTGTTTACTACATATATTTCTTTACTACATTGATAGCATTATTACCTATAATTACACTGTAATGTTCCTTAATAAATGCTGCTCTTTCTTCCTTAGAAGAATCAAACTCACCATATTCCATTATGAGATTAAGAAGACTTCTGTACTTTTCTTCTGAACATCTTCCCTTATGCAATACAAGATAATATGTATTATCACTTTCATCCTTATATAAAGCATTAGTTACACCCCATGTTCTGGCGCTGGACTGGCATAACTGTTCAAAATCACCAAAATCAGCAATTCTGAATACGCCTGTATTAACTGCTACAGGCTTTCTGGTGTTTTCCTTAGCTTTAGGTTCTTCTTCTTTTTCAGATTCAGTCTGTTCTTCTACTGGCAAGCCCAGCTTATCAAAACTTTCTCCAACTCTCTTAAGCATGCTGCCAAAGTCCTCTTTACCTGATGAAACCGTAAGAAGTATTGAATGGTCAGGAAGTGGAGCTAACTGCAGTGACATAACATCACCATTTAATGTAACTCCTATATTCTTATGAGCTTCTTCCATAATAACCTCTAACAGGTCATGTATCTTCTCTGTATCATTATTAAAGAAATCATCTAACGAAATGTTGTTATCTTCCAGATCTTCTGCATTAAGCCTGCACTGGAATTTCCTATCACCGATTTTCTTGAATTCCATATATCCTCTTTTCAAATATCAATAATATATATC
>CAVBPJ010000096.1:0-5638 GCA_963597265.1 Evtepia sp.
GTGCTGTGCTGTGCTGTGCTGTGCTGTGCTGTGCTGTTAAAATTGTCTTTCTGTCTCTCATAGCAGTCAAGTCCTTTTCATAAATTTATATGTAGATAGTAGCATATTTTCTAATCTATGTCATCTTTATTTTTCTACACTTTTTCGTGAAATATTTTATGAATTTTTACACTTTTTCAATTATATTGTTGTCATTTATACATACATTATTCAAATTGCAAACTTGCATATCACTTTTTAATAAGATATAATTATTTTATTAATAGGTAAGGTTAGGGTGCGTGTTTATGGATATATTTGAGTCTCTGAATTCTGTGCTTGTAGACTTGTTCAATGATATCTTGAACATTGAAGAAAGGGCTCTTATCACAGAAGAATTTAAAGATATTACAGTTACTGATATGCATATTATTGAGGCCGTGGGAATTGAAGAACCTCGTACTATGTCAACAATTTCCAAGTCACTTGGCGTGACAATGGGAACTCTGACAGTCGGTATCAACGGACTTGTAAAGAAAGGCTATGTCATAAGAAAGCGCGGCGAGAAAGACCGCCGTATAGTCTACGCTTCTCTTACAGACAGAGGAATTGCCGCATACAGACATCATGAGAATTTCCACAAGGATATGATTGAACATATCACTAAGGATTTAACGAAAGAAGAAGCCGAAGTTCTCACGAAAACATTTATACGACTGGAAGATTTCTTCCACCAGATTCCATAATAATTTATGTAAAAAAGACTATCTTTAATTCACAAAAGATAGTCTTTTTTGCCCTCAAACAATCTATAACGCAAATCCCCGTTCATCACATCTCAATTTCTACGCAAATCCCCATTCGTTAAGCATCATATTCCTGCCAAATCCCCGTTAATATAGATTATGCCTTGTAATATTCACATTTATTCATATATAAATCAACTGTGCTTTCCATACTGAAACAGCCACCCTTGGGTTTCCCCGCGGGTGGCTGTTCCATCTTTATATGAAAGTGTTTGAAAGAAAAAAGCTTATTTATTAGCTGTGATACCAGCTGTCTTGTAAACAAATGTTACGCTGCCGGTCTTGTCATCTGACTTGCCTAAGAATGAATTGTATTCCTGACCAGCCTTAACTACTGCCTTGATTGTATCAACAGCTGTCTGAGCATCTGAGTCTACAAGCTTTGTGATAGGCTCGATTGCTTCACTGTTAAACTGTGCCATTCCATCTTTTAATGTAATTGCGCCTTCATTTAACTGTGTAACTCCATCTGCAAGTGTTACTGAGCTGTCCTTTAATGTAGCTGTTCCATCTGCAAGCTGTACTGCACCATTCTTTAATGTAGCATTATTAGCTGTGAGCTGTGAAAGACCGCTCTCAAGAGCTGCTGTTCCTTCCTGCTGGAGCTTTGCTGCGTTAAGATTTAATGCGTATAAGCTTGAGCAGAGTGTTCCTTCTCTGTATGTTGAGAATGAACCAACTGAAGTGCTGAGTGTGTTAAGACCTGTGCTTAATGTACCAAGACCTGCCTTAAGAGTCTTAGAACCTGCACTTAACTGTCCTGCACCAGCGCTTAACTGGTCAATTCCTGCTTTAAGCTGTGTTGCACCTGAATTAGCTGACTTAATTCCAGCATTAAGGTCGCTCATACCATCAAAATATCCGGCTGTTTCAAGTGATGTTAATGTTGTATTGCAATTGCTGTATGCCTGATAAGCCTGTGAAAGTCCGCTTGTCATTGTAACAATCTGCTCATCTGCCTTGGCACTTACTGTAGCTTCATCAAGCTGTCCGCCAGCTGCTGCACTTACAGTAGCTGCAACTACCTGCTTAACAGATGCATAATTCTTTAATATATAACCTGTTGCCAATGCGTACTGTGTCTCGCTTGTTACATCAGGTGTCTGTGATATACCAGACTGTGCCATAGCTGCCGCGATTACTGCCTGCTGCTGTGGTGTTGCAGAATTAGGGTCAATTCCCTGACTCATGCATGTTACTGCAAATGCTACTTTATAGAAGCTTCCATAAGCTGTGCTGTAACTTTCTGTTGCCTGTGTTTTTCCAGCTTCAAGACTGCTCTTTAACTGAGTAGTTCCTGCTGCCAGCTGGTCAGAACCAGCTTCAAGCTTTGTAAGACCACCTGATAATGCATCTGCTCCGGTAACTAACTGACCTGCACCTTCTAAAGCACTGTCAATTCCCGCATCAAGTGTTGTAGCGCCTGCTGCCAGCTGGCTTGCACCATCTGCTGCAGAAGCAACACTGCTATCAAGATTATTGTCCTTAAGAGTATTGTAAAGAGTTCCTATTCCGTCAGCATATGCCTTCATGTTGTCATTAAGTGAAACCGAACCCTCATATGCACTTGCAGCGCCATCTGCGTATGCATATATACCATCCTTAAGAGATGAAGCACCTGTATTTAACTGGTTAACACCATCAGTAAGCGCTGGAATTGCATCACTTAACTGCTGTGTTCCTTCCTGTAATGAAACAGTTCCATCTGCAAGCTGTGTTGCTGCATCATCTAATGAAGCAACTGTCTTCTTTAAATCATCTAATGTGATATCATCAGCATTCATATCTGAGAGAAGATTAGATGTTGCAACAGACATTGTCATATCAAGTGAGAAGTCCTTAACATCTGCTGTCACTTCAAAATACTCAGGAATATCAAGGTCAAGTGACTTATCATTAAACTTAAGATTCATAGTATCCTTAAGTCCTGGCATTGTCATACCAACTGCCACAATATTGTCTCCAACCTTAGTAAGCTTACCATTAGTAACCTCAACATTTGAGAATACATCTGTTGGAAGCATCATACCTGTAATCATTGTAAATGGTACGCATACAGTCTGCTTCTTACCGTTAATTGTTACAGTTTTCTTCTGATTATTAGTGTAATCAAAGCGGATAGTAACCTTTCCGCTCTTTCCAGCCAGATCCTCTGGCTTAATTTCCTTGCCATCAAGCTTGTAAGTAACCTTCATTGTCACTGGCGCATTTTCACTTGACTCAGTCTTGTTAAGAGTGTCATTGCCGTTAGCGTCTGTAATCTTTTCATTGACAGTGATGTGGTTCTTGTTACCTGATGCATCGTTGAATACATAAACAGTTTCCTGTCTTGTGTTAGTTGCAAGTGTGCTCTTGTTAGACACTGCAAGCTCGTTAGTTATTGCCTGTGTAATAGTTGCCTCAGTACTGCCTGCTGCCATCTCTGTTACATAAGCTGTATCTGTTCCTGTTGTTGTAGCTGTCTTAGCGCCGCATCCAACAAGGCTTGCTGCTGTAAGAACTACACACATTAAAACTGAACTATATCTGAATAAATTCTTCTTTACCATAATAATCTTCCTCCTATTAATTCTGACTGTTCTTCTTAGGCTTGAAACCTAAACTTGTATGAATAATCACCTTATCAAGTAATACGAAAAGTGATGGAAGAACAAATATAACAACAAACATACTGATGATTGCGCCTCGTGCCATAAGTGTACAAAGTGAAGCAATCATATCAACACTGGCAATCTTACCTACACCAAATGTTGCTGCGAAGAAACCAAGCGCACTGACAATAATAGATGGAATAGATGTTCCAAGTGCTATTGATATAGCCTCTTTCTTAGAGTTACCAGCGGCTCTTTCTCTCTTATATCTTGTAGTCATAAGAATCGCATAATCGACTGTCGCACCAAGCTGAATAGTTCCGATTACTACAGAAGATATAAATGGTATCGTTGTTCCTGTGTAATATGGAATACCCATATTAACAAATATAGCAAATTCAATAGCAGCAACCAGAATAACTGGAAGTGATATTGACTTCAATACGAAGAAAATAATAAAGAATATCGCAACAATTGAAACTGCACTAACTGTCTTGAAATCCTTATCAGTAATAGTGATAAGATCCTTAGTACAAGGAGCTTCACCAATTACCATAGATTTGGCATCATACTTCTTGGCAATTGCGTCAACCTTATCAATCTGGTCATTGATTTCATCAGAAGCAATTGTGTAATTAGTTGATACCATCATAATCTGGTATTCATCCCCCTTAAGCTCTGAAACAAGTGAATCAGGAAGCATTTCCGTAGGGATTTCTCCACCGAGTGCTGAATCAATGCTTAATGCAAATGAAATTCCGTCCAGATCATTTACTTCATCCATCATTGCATTGGCATCCTCTGCTGAGAGATTGCTGTCTGCAAGAATCATATATATAGAATTAGTTCCATCAAAGTTGTCGGCAAGCATCTTGTTAGCCTGCGAACAGTTAAGGTCGTCTGGAAGTGTATTAGACAAATCATAGTAAACCTTAGTATTGTTATATCCGTAGATTGCCGGACCAAGAAGCAGTACGAATATTATAAGGAATATCCATGAATGTTTAACAATCCATCTTGCTGGCTTATCGAAGTTTGGCATAATCTCTCTATGCATTGTCTTCTCAAGAGCCCTGTCAAATGTAAGAATAAGTGAAGGAAGTATTGTAACACAACCGATAACACCAAATACAACACCCTTTGCCATAACTACACCAAGGTCAAGACCAAGTGTAAAGCTCATGAAGCAGAGTGCGATGAATCCGGCAACAGTTGTTATAGAAGAACCAACAACTGATGTAAGTGTGTTTCCAATTGCAACCGCCATAGCTTCTTTATGATCATCCGGAGTTGCTTCCTTAGCTTCCTTATAGCTGTGCCATAAGAATATTGAATAATCCAGAGTAACACCAAGCTGAAGTACCGCTGCAAGTGCCTTCGTTATGTATGAAACCTCACCTAAGAAATAGTTAGAACCAAGGTTATACACAATCGCCATACCAATACTTATCATAAAGAATACTGGTACAAGGAATGAATCCATAAATATGGCAAGTACGATACATACAAGGACAACCGCTACAAGTACATATAAAGGTGTCTCTTTCTCTGACATCGTCTTAGTATCAGTAACTACCGCAGACATACCAGCGATATAACACTGATTATCTGTTACATCTCTTACTTCCTGAATAGCCTTCATTGTGTCATCACTTGATGTTGTACCATCAAAGAATATTGCAAACAATGTAGCTCCTGAATCCTCATTTTCAAAATAAGAACGGAACTTATCAGGAAGAATTTCTGAAGGAACATCATCTCCTACTATTCCACTGTAAGAAATAACTGACGCAACATGGTCGACGTCCTCAACCTTCTTTACCAACTTAGAAACATTTGACTTATTCATTCCGTCAACGACAACCATTGCATAAGCGCCCTTTCCGAAATCATCAAGCAAAATGTCCTGTCCCTGCATAGTGTCGATGTCGCTTGGCAGATAATACAGGATATCGTAATTAACTTTAGTATTAATGTAACCAAGAGCGGCTGGAATCAACAGCAGGAAGCTAAGAACCAGAATTGGAATTCTTAACTTAACAACAACTTTTCCAAACTTTTTCATATAAATAACCACGCCTTTCTGTAAAATGCGAATTCCAATGACCTTCCTTCATATCTGTATTCATGTCTTTCACAAATATGACCACTAGTCATTTTCAATTCCAGTTGACATTATAGCACCCAATTCTGCATAGTCAATAGAAAAATTGACCAAAAGTCATTTTTAATATTTATTTTATAAATAATTTAGTGTATAAT
>CAVBPJ010000097.1:0-5431 GCA_963597265.1 Evtepia sp.
TTATTATAGACTATAAATATAAACAAAAATGATGTTACTACAAACAGCCATTGTGGATTATGTGTAAAAATTGCAATAAATTTCACAAGCCAATGGAATAGTAATTCAAAATGCATATGTCCACCATTGGCAATCACTCTGAATCCAGGATAATATGTATAAAAGTAATCCGTTCCTATTCCATACCTTAGTGCCGATATAAGGAATAAAGGCAACGCACTCAGATATAAAAAGAATCTGTTTCTGACTTCTGTCTTATCAAACGCAATTCCCCAGCCATTCTTATCTGTATAGAATTCACCACATCTGGCGCCTTCTCTTCCTGTAATACAACAACTTACAAGTATGGCAAAAACTGCTGCCGCTAGATATATCAAATCAGATTACCTCCCTCCTGCGAATATCGCGTATCTGATTCTGTTAGTAATTCTTCTCCTTATTAATCTTACTTTATTGAATCCACTCATTTCAACATTAATAACAGGAGTATTTACAACATTTAACTTATTATGCATTATCCAGACATTAAGCAGCCTCTCAGACAGGAAACCATATAATCTCTGCTGATATGCATTTAATTCTGATAAATCCACTGATTTTTCGAGTTCAAAAAGGACATCAAAAAGCCACTTGCAATAGGCATCAAAGACTTCTGCCTTACAGAACATCATATTAAAAAGCACAGCCTTATTACCCGCAAAGAATTTATCGAAATCTGCTCTGTATTCTGGATATAACTTATCTATAACCATCTCCAGCTGTTCAAATATCTCTTCTGTACAGCATTGTGATAATATCTCTTCTCTTGCGTTCATCTTAAAACATTCAACATATGGAAGGACAATATCCCTGCCATCAAGCAGCTGAAGCATTTTCTGATATGTATATATATCATCTGTCTTGCTGCTCAAATTGCTTTTCCCGAAATATCTCCTGTAATGAACAAGTCCTTTGTATTCATCATCACAATTCTTCCATATCCAGTACAATCCTGTAAGTTCACAGAAATTAGGATTCTTATATGAAATATTGTCTCCTGTATTGTCCTGAAGATATCCAAGATTCTCTTTTCCCTGTGCTCCAACCTGTAATACAGCGTAATTATCAAGCTGTGGAACATCAAACTTCTTATGTGCTGCTATGTATATCATATAAGTTCCTCTTTCTTATAAAGCTTATAAAAACTATTCCTTGTATCTTCTATTCCAAATCCAGCTCTCTTCATATCTTCATATGTATCTTTTCTATCTACAGTCAGAAATTCTTCAATTGAAGAACACCATTCAGGTATATGTGCATCATCTATACCTATGTATCTTACATTATCTAATATTGCAGCTTCTCTTGTAATTCTGTCTGAGAATACAACTGGCAGTCCTGATGCCTGAGCCTCTACTCCAACAATAGGAAGCCCCTCGAAATTAGATGGGAGAACAAATATATCAATCGCACTGAATATCTTCTGTGGTGTATCTGTTGTACCATAGAATATTACTTTATCCTGCAGTCCAAGATTATTAACTTTATCTTTTATATTCTGTTCAAGGTCGCCCTCTCCTACAAGCAGTAATCTGATATCATCTCTTGTATCACATAATCTTGCAAATATATCTATCAGATATTCATGATTCTTCTGATAAGCAAATCTTCCGACATGACCTATAAGTTTCTCATTCTTTAATCCAAGCTCTCGTCTTACTTCCTGCCTGCTATCTTCATTATATCTGAATCTGTCCAGATCAACACCATTCTTAATTATAGTTACGTCCTTTTCGGGTACACCAGGAAACATCCATTGTGCTGCAAGATCAGAACATGCCACATAATCAGTACCTATAGCTTTAAGCAGTCCTCTGCATCCTTTATGCATGAAAGCCTTTAATTTCCTGTGATTGCCATCAACACCTGCCGCATGTGAATGTAATATTATTTTCTTAACCCCGGCTGTTTTCGAAGCCAGTCCTGAAACCAATAACTTATTGGCAACATCCGCATGAATATGTACACAGTCATATTTTTCTTTCTTTATAAGTTTTCTGAGATTATTAAAGCAGACAAACTGCTTAAATATCTTATTACCTGTAAAACCTATATAATTAACTTTGCATCCATATTTATTCAGATCATCTATATTGCTCTGATTCTCAAACTTTTCAATGGCAGCAATATCAATACATTCTCCCTGCTGTTTCTGTGCAATCACACCCTTCACAAGAGAAAACACTCCGCCATATCCTGTATCATCAACATTAACTTCTAATACTCTGTACATTACTTTGAATTCAACTGCCTTTTTAAGCGGTTTTTCCTTCCTATCAATATGCTTCGGATGCCTGCTTTTCTGGCTCCTAAATAATCCGCCTTAACACTGTCTCCTATATGGATTATCTTCTTTCTGTCTATGCCGCGTTCATCCATCACCTGTTCAAACAACTTACCTGTAAGTTTATTGGCATTGTAGCAATTTGATATATATATATCATCGTACCCTTTTATTCCACATTTTCCAAGCATATCTGCTATGACCTGTTCAGGAAGATACATATCAGACACTAATAGCACAAGCTTGTCGGATTTAACACATTTCTGAAAGAATCCGTACATTGACGCTTTCTTTTTACAGTTATTTATCTCCTGTCTCTGTTCTTCATCAATAAGCTGCTGTGAAAATGCATCATACACACTATCAAGCTCTCTATATATATCAGATATATTTACTTCCCCATCTGTCTTTTTATGTCTTGCATTATGCTCTGCTTCTATCCTGTCTGCCCGGAATTGTAATGCTTTATCTTTTCCAAGAACCGCCTCACCTGTTAATTCAAATATATCCGCAGGTACGGAGCATGTCCTTTCAATCAATGTATCAAATATATCAAAAGATATTACATCATATTTCTTTAATATATAATTCTCTATAAATCTAATCATTTTCTTAATATCCTGTAAACAACATAATATGGAAACGGAATTACAAATGCTGACTTCATAAAGCCTGTTTTCCATGGACTGTTACTCAAATCATGCATAAACTCTTTCAGCTTATATTTATGAAGTTTTTTCCTTGCCGTAAAAAACTGTCTGCCATCATCATCAATATAAAAGAATCTGAATAATTCCGTATCCTTCTTGGATGGATACTGTCCAAACTTAAGTATTGATTTCGCCCATTCTCTATCATCAGCTACATCAGGAATATATTGCTTCTGTTCCTGACAGGCAGATAAGAAATCCATAGCTCCCTGCTGCCATTCCTGTATATTGTTTATGCAATCATAATCACCTGCATATTCATACTGTCCTTTTACAGGCTCCACCTGATTCTGTTCATTAATTGCGTATCCAACAGACGAACCTTCCATACTCTGGAAGAGCTTTTCCCATACTCCAAGTGAACACAATACCTTTTTTCTTAAAGAATCATCTTCATTGTTATACAGATAGCCGTATGCCTTACCTCTTACCGGATATAATGTATTGATTCCCATATAGAATCCACATATATTACTTCTGCATTGGTATATGTCCAGCACCTTTTCAAGATAGAACTGCATACTTCCATTCCAGCCAATATCTACAATTGCGCAATCTCCGCTCATATCTATCTGTTCAAGATATCTGACCAGCACCTGATATGAGGCATATGATTTCTCATATATTCTACTCTTTAAAGAATTATACAGCTTTTCTATATCTTTAGCTTCCGATAATTCTTTGGCAACATATATACATTTTTCATCAAGTCCGAACTCTTTAATAATGTCATGTGATTCCTGTTCATCAAAACCATAGTATTCAAGAATACCTTTTGTACTGATGTATCTCATTGATGACAGATATTGTAATGACTCATAATAATCATTGCAGTTCCAGAAAAGTGACTGTCTCAGACTCTTTCTCGAAAAATATGTATAAGTACTTGTTATAGTATCATTCTGGCTGAATATATCAAAAGCTTTCTTCATCATGAATCCGTCTCTTGAGAAGAAAAACACCTTTTTTATATTCATATCATCAAATTGTTTACTGAGCCACTTAGTGAAACCATAAAGAAGAGGTCCAAATTCTTTAAACCCAAACTGATAATATTCAGATTTATTGTTTATCTGATATGATTCTCCTGTTTTCCTTATAAATCTATCTAACTGACTCATATAAACTCCTATTCACATTTAATATTGAATTTTCTAAGCATGAATTTAGTAATCTTCTTTATAAAATGCTGATTCTCCATGAATAACACTGGCATCTCAGTATAACTGTAACCTTTAGTATAAAGCCACACATCTAAAAGTCTTTCACTTACATATCCAAATACTCTTGAATCTTTTAACGAATAATTGGATATATCAAGTCTCTTTTCAAGTTCAAACAATATATCAAAAAGCCACTCACAATATTCATCAACTGCATATCGCTTCATTATAAACATATTGAACTTATGTCCCTTTGTCTTCTTCATCTGTCTGTCAAATTCCGGAAGATATTCGGGATACTTCTCTTCTATAATTACTCTTGTTGTATCAAGATCAATAGCATTATGTGCATGACAATACTGGCTATAATTCGTTTCAATAAAATAATTTCTCTTCTTAGGAAGAATTATGTCCGATTTATTCAATCTGTTCTGTATCTGTTCTCTTGTAGCTATCGCTCCCCACTTATCCTTCTTTTTCTTTACTGTAAAGAATCTGCGGTAGTGTACCATTCCAAGGACATCATATGTCGCATTCTTCCATGCCCAGTACAATCCTGTAAGCTCACAATAATTAGGATTCTTCTCTGATATATTATCACCAGAGTCATCTCTTACCATCCCAATATCCTTATGCCCTTTTGCTCCGACCTGTACTGGCACATACATATCATCTTCTGGCATTCTGTATTTCTTATGAGAAGCTACAATTATTTTAATTTCCTGATTCTTATCTCTTTTCATTTTTACTCCCGCCATATTTTTATATAAATCATATTTTTGAAAGTGCTTCTGTAAGATATTTTCCTTTCTTTACATCAGTGCTTAACTTTAACAGATTATATTTATACATCTGATATTCCTGTTCGGTTACCTTTTGCAAAGCATCTGGCAATTCATTCAAGCTGCTTACTGTTATACCTATATTGTTATCTTTCACAAATTGAGCTAGTGCGGCTTTTTCCCATATAATAATCGGCATTTCTGATGCAATATATAACGATATCTTATGAGGATTGTTATACTGCAGATATTCGCCTACTGTACCCGTACAGCTATTGAGTTCTGAACCATCCCATACCAGACCATAATCACCTTCCATCTTCATCGGAAGTTCATCCGGACTGAATGCGCCTCTATATGTACAACTTTTATTGTTCCCCTTTCCACTGTAACTAACTCCATATAAATTAAATTTCAGATATTCATTATTCTGGTCTATAAGCTTATATACAT
>CAVBPJ010000098.1:0-5382 GCA_963597265.1 Evtepia sp.
ACCCGCTAATAAAACAACCATTATATCCTCCTTGGTCTATATACATAATCAAATTTCATTCCAAATACTACCACAGTATTAGTCATATATCAACAACATTTGTACTCATCAGTCTTTCCTGCCGATAAATGATTCATATAATCTGTAGTCACTATTCACAATCAGTTCATCTGGAAATGCTGTCTCTTCAATAACCTTATATGCCCTGTCAAAATCACATATACTCTCTTTAATATGTGCATCACTTCCTATAGAAATGCTGACGCCCATCTCCTTGCACAGATTAAGCATATGAACATCATTCTCATAAGCTCCCTGTCTAGGTCCTGTCGGATTAAGAGAAGTATTGTTAAGTTCAAGAAGCACATGCTTTTCCTTAGCTGCTTTCACAAGTCGCTCATAATCCACAGGGTATCTTGAATCATCAGGATGTCCTATAATATTGACATATGGATTGTCCATCGCCTTAATCAATGCATTGGTATTCTGTTCAATACTTCCCGGCTTGATGCATGGAATATGCAGACTTGCTATAACAACATCACAGCCTTTAAGTCCGTATTCCTTAAGGTCAATATTACCATCATAATCCATAATATTGGCTTCACAGCCCATATATATCTTCACACCACATTTCTGTCTTGGAATTATTCCCATATTAGAAAAATATAATATACCTGCGCTTCCCGGCATCTTAGGTGCATGGTCTGTTATCGCAAGATGAGTAACTCCTATGCCTGCCGCATACGCCGCCATCTCATCTATAGTATTATACGCATGTCCGCTTACCAGTGTATGAGTATGTGTATCAATTGAATATTTCATAAATTCACCTTCCTTATTCATTCCACATATTATCACACTATTTTTAATAATTCACCATAAATATTTCACATTTTACTTCTATCATCATCCATATAGAAAACCAATCTGCATACGAAAGGACGTGTTTATTATGTCTCATTTTTTCAAAAAACACTGGTGGGGATTAGTATTCGGAACGACACTTCTCGGATACAGTACCTTCTGTGTCCTTGATACATTTTTAATACCTAAAAATGTTGTTTCTATTGATAATTACAATGAATACCCAGACAGCCTTACCAGTTCTGCAGGCAGTGATGATAATAGCGATAGCAGCAACGGCAATGTAATTGTAACAGACACAAGCTATACAAGTGATTCTGTCGCAATTAATATAACTACACTTCGCGAATATAATACTGATATATACGTTGCAGATGTTGTAATTAAAGACATCTCATATCTTCACGCCGGACTCGCCAACGGGGTATTTGGAAGAAATATAACAGCCAAGACCTCAGATATAGCCAGCGACTGCGATGCAATACTTGCGATAAATGGTGATTACTATGGTTTCAGGGATTATGGACCTGTTATAAGAAATGGCTATCTATACAGAAGTTCTGCCAGAGATTCTACCAGCGAGGCGCTTGCTATATACAATGATGGCAACATGAAAATATTGAAAGAATCGGACATTGATGCCAACTCACTGTTATCAGATGGTGTACTGCAGTTATTCAGTTTCGGTCCCGGACTAGTAGAAAATGGTGAAATTGCTGTATCAGCTGGGCAGGAAGTTGACCAGTCCATGACAAGCAATCCGCGTACAGCAATCGGCATGATTGCACCACTGCATTATGTGTTCGTAGTTTCAGACGGCAGAACTTCCGCAAGCTCTGGTCTGTCACTTCTGCAGCTTGCCACTGTTCTTAAAGACCTTGGCTGCGAAACAGCATACAATCTTGACGGCGGCGGTTCTTCAACTATGTACTTCATGGGAAATATAATAAATAATCCGACAACTAATGGAAAAACAATCTCTGAAAGGAAGGTGAGCGACATTGTATATATCAGATAAAGCTCATAATAAAACTGACATAAGACGTATGATAATATGGCTGGGAATATCAGTATTCTGCCTGATATTCTATCTTATATATAACCATTTCTCACACGGTGTACAATCTGCATATATGACATATCTCTTTGCATGGCCGCTGGTTCTTGGACTTCTGCCATGTGCTGCACTGTATATCATAAGCAGATTAAGAAAAAGCACTATCCGGATATCTTCGATATCCGATAATGCATACTGTTCAGGTGTTGCAGCCCTGACTGTAAGCAGTCTGTTAAGAGGCATATTCGAGATAGCAGGAACTGCCTCCATATATCAGACCTGGCTTACATATGCAGGGCTGACCCTGATTATTATTGGAATCATTACTGGTATCGCTGGTATTATACACAATAACTAAAACAATAACTAAAATTCAATATCAACTGTACCGTTAGCGTGCTTCATATAATCAAAAAGCTTAGGTGCTGTAAGAAGTGTAAGTGGATCTTTCTCTGTATCATCCTCTTCAAATATCTTAACAACCTCATCGATTTCTGAGTTAGAAAGAGAATTAATATACTCTCTCATCTCTACTACTGTCATATTAAATAATTCTTCTTTGCTCTTCATAACCTGATGTCTCCTTGATAAACTCTTCTAATCAATTCTTTTTCTAACTTATTACTCGGTGCGTCCTGTATAGATTACCTTACCGGTGTTCCATAACTCTGCTGTTCTTCTTGCAGCTTCCAGTCTTTCATCATCGTTCTTAAACTCAAATGTTGCTGACTGACATCCACAATCCAGACATGTTACATAATAACCATGGTCCTCTTCTTCAAGTATAGATGGTCCGAAGCATCTAGGACAATCCTGTAAATCAATCATCTCATAAATCTCCATGTTATAACGTCCTCTCTTAATGTTTTATATATTGGAAAATTAATGTGTTTTCTGGCAACATGGATGATTATAGCACATTTGAGGGGAAAGGGAAAAGCATGTTTTCCTTCATTTTATGTATTATACACCTTCAGAAGATTCATCAAATCATTAATCTCCTCGGCAATCTGCTTTCCATTATCAGTATCCTTTACGAACACCCTCTGCTTTTCTACATAAACAACCTGCGACTCGGATTCAATGTCTCTGTTGCTATTAATTGCCATGTTAATACTCATAAATGGATGATGCTCTTTAATCTTCATTCCATGGGAATTATATATAAGAGTATATCCGGCTATTCCTGTTGCGTCATGATATCCTTCACAGAAGCCACCATCTATAACAATCAATCTTCCATTAGCTCTGACCGGATGCTGTCCTTCCTTTGTTCTTACAGGAGTATGTCCATTGATAATATGCGCATTCTCGTTGTAGAGATTAAACTCCCTTAAAATCATCTTGCAGATTCTCTCATGTTCATACTGGGCATAGTAAGGATTCTTATCTTCTTTAATTGCATCTTTATAGTCAGCATTTTTCTCCTTATCGAGGAATGTTCTTTCAAATGTTTTAATACACCTTCCCGTTACCGGCGATAATATATTGCTCCACAAAAACCACATAAAATCCACCGCATCCGAATCACCAGTTCTTGCCTGTCTCACCATCGACTCGCAATAGTCAAGATACTCACGACCTGTATATGACTTGCCATCCACAATAATTCCATCAAACATTCCTTGTTCATCAAGTGGCACGCAGCCATGAAACAGAAGATTTCCATTATGAATCTTATAAATGTTTCCTTTGTCATATAGAAAATTAATATGCCTCTCAAGCACTGTGCTGTTGATGAAATCTGCTCTGAATCTTCCCATAAGAAACATTTCTTCCATAGTCAGCTCATAAGGATTATTCATATCAATTGTTGGGAACTCAGTGGTGTTAAGAAAATATTCCTTATCACCAATTCTCACAATGCCCCTGTCCAGATCCATCTTATCTAACAGAAGTCTTCCTTCCATTTTATACTCTGGATGTCTCTTAATAAGCTGCCCCTCAAGCTTGAATAAAATCACAGAAATAGCCTTATATACTGCATCATCAACATTATTATCTGAATACGTCTTAACTGCAAACTGCAAAAGAAATCTAAGGCTTATTCCATATCCATTCTCAAGTATTGACATAGTCTTGTACTTAATATTATTTCTGACAACAAGCGCCATGCACACCGGATTGCCGCAAAATGCTCCCATCCACAATATGTCATGATTGCCCCACTGGATATCAACACTATGATATTCCATCAGCAGATCTAATATCTTATCCGCATGCGGTCCCCTGTCATATATATCGCCCAGTATATGAAGATGATCCACAGCCAGTCTCTTAATCAAATCAGTCAGCGCAATAAGAAATTCATCACCATTGTGAAGACTGAGAATTGTTTCCATAATCTGTCTGTGATAAACACTTCTATTGTCATCTTCATCCTTCTGCGCATGTATAAGCTCATCAATAATATATGCAAAATCCGCAGGCATTGCTTTTCGCACCTTAGATCTTGTGTATTTAGATGACAGCAGCTTTGCAATCTGAATCAGCTGACCAAGTACATTTCTGTACCATTCATCATTAACCTTATTCTCATCCATAAGTTTTGACAGCTTCTCTCTCGGATAATATATCAGAGTGCAGAGCTCCTGCTGCTCGAATACAGTAAGCTCATCTCCATACAGCATCGCTACCTTTTCTTTAATTACACCAGAACAATTATTAATTATATGGTAAAATGCATCATATTCCCCATGGAGGTCACTCATAAAATGCTCTGTTCCCTTCGGCAGATTCATAATTGCATTCAGGTTAATAAGTTCGCGGTAAACTGACTGCTTTGTGGGATATTTTTCTTTTAAAAGCTTTAGGTATTTATCGTATTCTTTCATGGGACCTCCTTAAAATTTCGTATCTTCCATTTTATCTTAACAAGTCTAATAATGTATACTCACCCTTAGGTACTTTCGACATCTCATGATACTTTCTAATAGCATCCACAAGAACCGTCGGATTACTAAAGTAATTCTTAACAAAATCATAGGATTTTATTTCTGCCATTTTTAAATCCTCTTTGCAGAAACTACTAGGTTTTTTCCCAGACTTCTTGAATTCCTTATATTTATTCTCATTAAAGATAACCAGCATCTCTATTTCCGGAGCAGTTACTACATTAATAACATCGACTTTATCAGCATATGCCTTGCTAAGTTTAAAATTTTCGTGTCTTGAATCAAGAATTCTAATCACAGATATTTTATCCTTAAACCCTTTTCTCAAATATTTTTGTTCAAACTTCTTTCCTTCCCGACAACGAATTACTTCTTCCTCAATCATCTCTTCTCTGGTAAAAATCAAAAGATTACAATCCAAAAGTATATCCATAATAGCATTTTCAGCTGATCCCTCACAAATACAAGCCTTATAATTTGCTAATTTCATCAGCACCTCCTACCCCAATGTTGAAGCAATACTCTTCTTCAATTGCATATAAGCCTCATATGTCGGAGTTGTTC
>CAVBPJ010000099.1:0-5203 GCA_963597265.1 Evtepia sp.
CTTTAAGAGAGAGTCATCCACATGATATTCATATCACTAAGGAAGCTCCTAACTATTCAGTTGAAGATAAGTAATTATCAATAAGAATTGACATCCGGGCAGGTTATTCTGCCCGGTGTTTTTTTTCAGAAGCAAAATGTATTTTCTTCTGAAATTATTGCTAATAAATAACTATATGATGTATAATGAACTAAGTATTAATATATTTTAATGTGAAAGTTATAGAAAAGGTTTTGGAAAACGAATAATGTATAATTACCGTATTGAAGTAGAGTATGATGGTGGAAGATATGATGGATGGCAGAGACTTGGAAAAGATGCCAGCACCAATACGATAGAGAGTAAGCTTACAGAGATAATAAGCAGAATGACCGGAGAGACAGTTGATATGTATGCCGGTTCAAGAACAGAGAAGGGTGTACATGCACTTTGCCAGACTGCTAATTTTAAGCTTGAGAAAGAAGTTAAAGCATTTGAACTTAAGAATTATCTTAACAGATATCTGCCAAGAGATATCGCGGTTATGTCAGTGACAGAGGTTGATGAGAGGTTTCACAGCCAGCTGAATGCCAGGTCAAAGATATATGAATACAGACTGGATACAGGCAATGTAGCTAATGTATTCAGAAGAAAATATGCTTACCACACATTTGATATGCCTGATTTTGAAGCTATGAGAAAAGCTGCAGGGTATTTTGAAGGCAGACATGATTTTAAAGCATTTACAACAGCTAAGAAGAGCAAGAGTACAGAAAGAACAATTAAGAGAATAAGCATTGAGTATGAAGGAACAAGAGCGTACATAAGAATTGAAGCAGATGATTTCCTTCATAACATGGCAAGATACATGATAGGAATGTTGCTTGATGTGGGTAATGGATTAAAGAAACCGGAAGATGTGAAGAGATGTCTTTATGGAGAGAATGTCCAGATGTCACTTCCTGCAGAGAGTTATGGTCTGTTCCTTGTTAAGGTGATTTACTAGATAATATTAAAGGTGGAGAATAATGAAGACAATTATTGAATTAATTACGGATGAACTTAAGAGCGTATTCACAGAGTGTGGCTATGATGAATCATATGCAAGGGTAACTGTATCTAACAGACCTGACCTATGTGAATTCCAGTGCAATGGTGCAATGGCAGCTGCCAAGGCTTACAAGAAAGCACCATTTATGATAGCAGATGAGGTTGTTGCAAAGCTTGCAGATAACAAGATGTTTTCTAAGATTGAAAGCGTAAAGCCTGGATTTATCAATATTAATATATGTGAGGATTACCTTGCCGGATATCTTAATGAGATGTCTGCAACAGAGAAGTTTGGGTATGTTAATTCAGATGGCAATAAGACTGTTATAGTGGATTACGGCGGAGCTAATGCTGCAAAGCCACTTCATGTAGGACATCTTCGTTCAGCAGTTATTGGAGAGAGTGTTAAGAGAATCAACACATTTGTTGGTAATAAGACTATTGGAGATGTTCATCTTGGAGACTGGGGTCTTCAGATGGGACTTATCATTGAAGAGTTAAGAGACAGAAAGCCAGAACTTCCATATTTTGACGAAAGCTTTACAGGTGAATATCCAGAAGAAGCTCCATTTACAATTTCAGAGCTTGAGGAAATTTACCCGGCAGCTTCAGCTAAGTCCAAGGTGGATGAAGCATTTGCAGAAAGAGCACATGAGGCAACACTTAAGTTACAGAGCGGAGACAAGGCTTGCCGTGCAATATGGCATCATATTATGAACGTGTCTAAGACTGATCTTAAGAAGAATTATGACAATCTTAATGTACATTTTGACTTATGGAAGGGCGAATCTGATGCACAGCCATACATTGATGATATGGTTAACAAGATGATTGCTGATGGAATCGCTTACGAGAGTCAGGGTGCAACTGTTGTTGATATACAGCAGGAAGGAGATACTAAGGAACTTCCTCCATGTATCGTAAGAAAGTCTGACGGAGCAGCTCTTTATGCTACATCTGATCTTGCTACTATTGTTGAAAGAGAGAAGTTATATAAGCCGGATACATACATTTATCTTGCTGATAAGAGACAGGAACTGCATTTTACACAGGTGTTCAGAACTGCCAAGAAGGCTGGAATTGTTTCACCTGATGCTGATATGAGATTCGTAGGCTTTGGTACTATGAACGGTCAGGATGGCAAGCCATTCAAGACACGTTCAGGCGGTGTTATGAGACTTGAACATCTTATAGCTGATATTGATAAAGCTGTATATGACAAGATTATGTCTAACAGAACTGTAGAAGAGTCAGAAGCAAGAGATACAGCTAAGATTGTCGGACTTGCAGCCTTAAAGTACGGAGATCTTTCTAATCAGGCTTCTAAGGATTATGTATTCGATATTGACAGATTCTCTTCATTTGAGGGTAATACAGGTCCATATATTCTGTATACAATTGTAAGAATTAAGTCTATTCTTAACAAATATACAGAGAATGGCGGAAGTCTTGAAAATCTTAAGGTTATGGGTGCAACAGAAGAAAGTGAGAAGAATCTTTCATTATCACTTATTAAGTTTGCAGATATGATTGATGGAGCATATAAGGATAATGCACCACATAAGATATGTCAGTTTATATATGAAGTATCTAATGCATTTAATGGTTTCTATCACAATAATAAGATACTTTCAGAACCAGATGAGGCTAAGAAGGCAAGTTATATTGCTCTTATCAGTCTTACAAAGAGTATTCTTGAGCAGTGTATCGATTTACTTGCAATTGAATGCCCTGACAGAATGTAAAGGAGAAATTTGATGGGTAAATTATTATCATTTGCAATACCATGTTATAACTCAGCAGAATATATGGAGCATTGTATTAATACAGTGATTGCTGGAGGGGATGAGGTCGAAGTTATTATAGTTGATGATGGTTCAACAAAGGATAATACATATGAGATAGCTAAGCGTTATGAGCAGGAGTATCCGGGAATAGTTAAAGCTGTGCATCAGGAGAATGGTGGCCATGGAGAGGCTGTTAATACAGGTCTTAAGCATGCTACAGGTAAGTTTTTTAAGGTTGTTGACAGTGATGACTGGGTAGATGCCAAGAGCTATAAGAGAATGCTTGCAACTCTCAGAAGTTTTGATGAGGGCGAAGAACCAGATATGGTTATAGCCAACTATGTGTATGAGAAGGTTGGTGCTAAGAGAAAGAAAGTTATCCACTATGAGAATGTATTTCCTGTAGAGAAGATGTTTACATGGGATGACATTAACATAGGAGATTTTAAGGTTGACCAGTACATTCTTATGCATACAGTAGTGTACAGAACACAGCTTTTAAAGGATTGTGGATTACAGCTTCCAAAGCATACATTTTATGTTGATAACATATTTGTATTCGAGCCACTTCCATATGTTAAGAAGATGTACTATGTTAATACGAATTTCTACAGATATTTTATTGGAAGAGAAGACCAGTCGGTTAATGAAAGCGTCATGATTTCGCGTATTGACCAGCAGCTCTCTGTTAATAAGAGAATGATTGATTCATTTCTTTCAGAGAATCCGCAGAATATCAATTGCAGAAAGTATATGATTAACTACTTAAGAATTATGATGGAAGTATCATCTATCTTCCTTATTGTGTCTGGAACCAAGGAACATCTTGAGAAGAAGAAAGCTCTCTGGCAGTATGCCAAGGATAAGGATGAGGTTCTTTACAAGAAGTTAAGACACAGCCTTTTAGGCTGGTCTGTTAATATCCCGACTGCTGCAGGAAGATGGATATCTAAGCAGGGATATAAGATAGCCAATAATATAATTGGATTTAATTAATATGAATAGAGGAGAATAAAATATGTCTATAATTGATGCATTCAGACTTGATGGAAAGGTTGCAGTAGTTACAGGCGCTAATACAGGTCTTGGACAGGGAATGTGTGTTGCACTTGCACAGGCAGGTGCTAAAGTTGTCGGAGTTGCAAGAAGATCATGTGAGGATACTAAGAAGCTTATAGAAGCTGATGGTGGAGAGTTCACAGAGGTTATAGCAGATCTTTCAGACATGGCAGCCATTGAGACAATTGTTAATGGAGCGGTTACTGCATATGGACAGGTTGATATTCTTGTTAATAATGCGGGACTTATTAAGAGAAATGATGCTATTAATTTCACAGAAGAAGAGTGGGACAGCGTTATTCAGGTTAACCAGAAGATGGTGTTCTTCTTAAGTCAGGCATTTGCAAAGCAGTATATTAAGCAGGGACATGGTGGTAAGATTATCAATATCAACTCTATGCTTTCATATCAGGGAGGAATAAGAGTTCCTTCTTATACAGCAAGCAAGAGTGCAGGAATGGGACTTACCAAGGCTATGTGCAATGAGTGGGCAAGCCATAATATCAATGTTAATGCAATTGCACCAGGATATATGGCAACTAATAACACAGCACAGTTAAGAAGTGATTCAGACAGAAATGATGCTATATTAGACAGAATTCCGGCAGGACGCTGGGGTACTCCTGATGATATGAAGGGAGCAGTTGTGTTCCTTGCATCAGCTGCATCTGATTACGTCAATGGATTTACACTTGCTGTTGATGGCGGATGGCTTGCAAGATAAACAGAATATTTAAGTGACAATAAAAATGCGTTTCAACTGTAATTGGTTGAAACGCATTTTTTATAAAGAATATTAAAAACTTATTTTGCAGATGTTTCTGTCAACATGGGACTTAATATAAGCAGGAACAGCAGCCTTTATATCTTCAGGCATGTCTTTCTGGCTTAACATGACAATCATGCGTCCTTTGTTGAATAACATATAGTAGCCGAATTTGTTATAAACATTGGTGAACTGATTCCATTCGTATGTGTATACAAGGTCATGGTCTGGAATATCAGCCATAATAGCATTATCCATAAGAGTTATTGTGCAAGGCGCTTCCTCAGATGGATCTCTATGCTTCAGGTGATAGTTTACACTTGACCTGAACTGGTAACCAAATATATATAATGGGTAGAACCAGCATACAGCATAAAGAATTAATAAAAAACTTGAGTAAAAATGCAGACACAGAAGTATAAGTGATATAACTGCAGGTGTCCATGACAGTATAAGTTCAATAGGGTTTCGTAAGAATCTGTTCCAGAAAACTATTCTGGAATAGTCTTTTCCAGAAGCTTTTAATGTTGTGTTGAATTTAATGATATCCATAATAATCCTC
>CAVBPJ010000100.1:0-5167 GCA_963597265.1 Evtepia sp.
CATTTTTCGGAACACGAAAAACTCCACGCGTAAAACAGGGCCTTGCCCTAACAAAAAAAGCCGTAACAGGTTTCCCTGCTACGGCTCGTAGTCTTAATATATATTAGTCTACTGAATATGGAAGAAGAGCTACGTGTCTTGCTCTCTTAACAGCTACAGTAAGCGCTCTCTGATGCTTTGCACAGTTTCCTGTGATTCTTCTAGGAAGGATCTTTCCTCTCTCAGAAACGTAATGCTTAAGTGTAGCAACATCCTTATAATCTAATACCTTGTTGGCATCTGCACAAAATGCGCAAACTTTCTTTCTTCTACGCATTGGTCTTCTTCTCATCTGACCCTCTGGTCTCTCAGCCTTCTTATCTGGCATGGTTTTTACCTCCTATCTTAGTTGAAAGGCAAACCCTCATCATCTACTCCGTCAGGAATAGCCATAAATCCATCTCCAGCCGCCTGGCTTGGTTCTGGTCTTGATGGTGTGTACGCAGCATAATTAGAGTCTCCTCCATTATTAGCTGCTGCGGATTTGCTTTCTGCAAATTCCTGTTCTTCAACAACTACATCGGTTGTATAAACTCTCTGACCATCCTTGTTAGTATAACTACCAGTCTGGATTCTACCAGTAACAACAATCTTAGTTCCCTGATGAAGATACTTCTCAGCGAATTCTCCTGCTCTTCCAAAAGCAACACAGCTTATGAAATCAGCAGACTGCTCATTGTCATTGTTTCTTCCACGTCTTCTGTCTACAGCCAATGTATATCTAGCAACTGCCATAGAACCGTCTGCATTCTGTGAATATCTTACATCTGGCTCTCTTGTCAGTCTTCCCATTAAAATAACTTTGTTCATACTTTATCTCCTCTTCTATAAAGAGTTGCAAGTCAAACGTCATCTTTAAAAATCGGGATTAATAAATTACTCTCCGTCTTTAACGATTAAGAATCTTAATACATTATCCATGATACGGATTCTGCTTTCAATCTCAGCTGGAGCAGTAGCTTCTGCTTCAAACTTAATGAAACTATAGAATCCTTCGCTCATATGCTGGATATCGTATGCAAGCTTCTTCTTCTCGCTTGTGCCTGGATCTGTAATAGTACCACCGAAACGAGTGATTAACTCATTAACCTTCTCGATAGTAGCTGTTCTTACTTCATCCTCGACGTTTGCGCTAACAACTAATGCTAATTCATACTTATTCATCTACGTCGCACCTCCTTCTGGTCTTTTGGTCCCTTCTATCCTTATACACATAAATGTACATGAAGGAACAAGGATTAAAAATATATCACAAGACAAAATCTTATCATATAAAGAAGTTAATTACAAGTCTTTTTTAATTTTTTTGTATTTTTTTGTGCGAGTGATCTTTTTATAATAATTTCATGACCACATCCTAAGCATTTCATTTTAATATCTGCACCCGCTTTGAGAATTTCCCATTCACTGCTTCCACATGGGTGCTTTTTTTTCATTTCTACAATATCACCAGTTTCGTATGGAATAATTCCCGCCATTCAAAACCTCCGTTATATATTAATTACATAAAATTCTTAAATACATCTGCCAGCGGCTCATTAATAAGGATATCTGCCCTGCTGTCATAAGGAGTCGCTGACTTATTAATAAGAACAAGCTTGTCTCCTCTGTAATAATCTATAAGTCCTGCCGCAGGATATACACCGAGAGATGTTCCTCCTATTATAAGCATATCCGCATGTCTTATATAATTCACAGCATTTGTTATATTGTTATCATCAAGGCCTTCCTCATACAATACAACATCCGGCTTTATTCTTCCTCCGCAGTCACACATTGGAACTCCTTCGGAATTAATTATCTTATCAATGCCATAAAATTTATGACATCTTTCACAATAATTTCTAAGAACTGAACCATGCAGCTCAATTACATTGCTGCTTCCTGCCTTCTGATGAAGTCCATCAATATTCTGTGTAACAACCGCTTTCAGTTTTCCTTCTTTCTCCAGCTTTGCCAACGCAAAATGTGTAATTCCCGGTTCTGCATCCGGATAAAGCATCTTATCCTTGTAAAATCTGTAGAATTCCTCTGGATATCTCTGATAAAAGGAATGACTGATAATTGTCTCAGGTGGATATTTATATTTCTGATTATATAATCCGTCCGGACTTCTGAAATCAGGAATTCCACTTTCTGTAGATACTCCTGCTCCTCCAAAGAATACAATATTGTCACATTCATGCACTAATTGAACAAATTTATCAATATTATTCATTAATTACCACACCCAGAACATTACATTTATTGTTCTCAAGTTCTTTAGTGTAATTCTGCGCTGATAATTCACCGAACTCGCTTTCTTCGTACATTACTACAGTTCCATCACAATACTTTGCTATTCTGCCATCTTCATCTGAACTTACAACAATTCTGTCATAATCATCTGAATACATATCTATAAGCTGCTTCATAGCATTTTCTTCTTCATCTGTAATAACACCATCATCCAGCACGCCGGTAAATATAATATCAAAATCAGGATTATTAGTCTTACATATTAAATCCGCTGTTCTGGATGGATTCTTAAGATAATCCGCAACACCTTTCAGGTTCTTCCCAAGCTTATATTTTCCAAGGAAAATCTCTGACATAATATCTGCGTCGATAAAGAGGACTTTCTCTCCATCACTTACAAAACTGTATGCTACCTTAAATGCACCAATTCCATTTCGTGTTACGGCAAGAACTTTTCCTCCATTCAATTCAGACTTCAAAGTTTCTCTGACATCATCGTGACATTTCTTTTCGTTGTCTGTCATGCTGACAATTTTGTCTATATTAACACTGAACATATCCTTCCTCCTCCCGTATATTACTTATATATTCTTCCAAGAATTCTAACACCTGACTCATCCTGCTTTACTACAGGCTCTTCAACCTCAATAGGAGCTGGCTCTTCATCAACCAATGTTGGTTCAGCTGTTTCCGGCTCTGCTACATCTGTCTCAGCTTCCGGTTCTTCCGGTTCAGCTGCTTCTAGTTCTGTCACTTCCGGTTCAGATTCATTCATCTCAGGTTCTGCCACTACTGGTTCAGATTCACTCTCCTCAGGTTCAGCTGCTTCCGGTTCAGATTCATTCATCTCAGGCTCTGCCACTACTGGTTCAGATTCATTCATCTCAGGCTCTGCCACTACTGGTTCAGATTCACTCTCCTCAGACTCTGTCACTTCCTGCTCTGTATTCTCAGGTTCATGTACCTCTGGTATATCTTCTTCCTGTGCTACTGCCGCTTCCATAACTGTATCTGTATCATGCTTATTATCTTCACCTTTACCAGAAGATTTATATAAGAATGAATCATCATATTCTTCGTCATCATCCTCATCATCAAATTCTGCCAGAATATCATCAGTCTTAATCTTTCTATGACCACCCTGTGTACTATTATCGTATGGTATTCTTTTTGTTGAATCTGCTTTAGCTTCTATATATCCAGCTCCCGGATATGCATATCTTCCAAATCTTGCTTCATATTCATATTCGTCATCGCTATGATCTTCTTTTTTCTTGAATGCGCATAATATAAGGCACACTACTAACTCAATAAATACACATACTGCACTCGCAGCAGCCACAATAAGTCCTGTGTAATAGTATAAATGTGGTTTAGTAGCCACACCATCACTTGTACCTTCTGAAAGAATCTGTATTGACTCAACTGGAATTATTGTTGTTGTCTTAACAGCAGTTTTGGCAATTGCATCAACATATGTCTTAGCTGTATTCTGATCAGGATTAGTAACCTTAAGTTCTACAATATTACTATCTGCTGGTGAAGATACTGTGAGATATTCTGAGATATCTTCTGATGTTCCAGCAAGTCTCTGTGCTGATTCAATTACAACCTTACTAGAGAATATAATTGTAAAATCCTGATTAAGACCTCCATTCTTGGCTCTTATAGATGCCTCATTCTGTGAACCTGGCACAATATAGAGCTTAGAAACTGATTCATACATCGGAGTTATTGTATTATTCTCATATATATATCCCCCAACTCCACTAAGCACCGCAACTAATATAAGTATCAATACACATCTAGCAAATTTCTTCATAATTGTCCTCCTCATATCAATTTCGTTCCGGATTATAAACCCACGAAATCGCTGTTATCTTACCATTATTGTCTATCTCAAAATCAAGAGTGGCATAATCATCATAGATTGTTGCCTTGTCACCCTTATATTTTCCATCAAAATATGTGAATTCTACATTATAACTTTCGGCAGTTTCCATACTGCTATAACCCTTATAATTAATCAGTCCATATGCAAATGTATCTGTCTTATCAGCTGTATTTAATTCGGAAATAGTACTATCTCCATACAGAAATTTTCCACATTCAACAGTCTTATCTTCAGATGTATATAAATGGTCCTGATAATCCACATCTCTGTAATAATATTTCAATATATCTTCTATAGAATTGCCAACACGCAAATCTCTTGAAAATACATCTTCATTACCTATAGATGCTGCCTGTACTACTTTATAAGTACCATTCCAGTCAGGTTTATTATTGTCATTCAATTTCTGAAACCCTATTGACATTTCATTATATGAATAAACTTTCTTTCCATTAACTTCTGTTTCCTCTGAAGGCTTTCCAAAAATTGCCCTGACTTGTGACTCCGTCATCAGATATGTCACATTACCTATCTTCAGATCCTTATATGTAAATATATCTGCACTGCTCTCCTCGACAGTCTGATGTTCCGCACTTACTGCTGTAACATCGCCCCCATCTGTAATTACAGCATCCGGATTTTTCCCACAACCACTAAAAATTGTTGCAGTAAAACACAATAAAGCAAACCCGGCCTTATATTTTCCAAGTCCTTTCATTCTACCCTCCATACTGCACATTTTTCATAATTATAACATACCTATTATTATTCAGAAAGAAAATGTTTAATTATTCTTCAATATTCCGCTCACGGTAAAATTAAAAAAAGCTTTAACCCTTACGGATTAAAGCTTTCAGAGGCGACAACCAGATTCGAACTGGTGATCAGGGTGTTGCAGACCCACGCCTTACCACTTGGCTATGTCGCCTTATTATTAATAAATGACTCCAAGGGGATTTGAACCCCTGATACCACCGTGAAAGGGTGGTGTCTTAA
>CAVBPJ010000101.1:0-4803 GCA_963597265.1 Evtepia sp.
CTGAAAAATCCACCAAATGCACCTGCCACAATACTTGCCGCTACTGATACAGCAATATTACTGCTTTCATCCGGAGCCTGTTTTTTCATAATTGCCGCAATAACCATAAGCACTGTAATATATATAATTCCATATATAGTGCCTATAACTACTCTTCTTTTCTTTATCATCCATGCACCAAGCATTCCCCCGGTAAAACTGCCTGCCATATATATTCCAAATATAATGTTATCCACAGTTTTCTCATCAAGCGTGAATTTCCCCATAAAATATGTAAGCAGCCCAAGCATAAGAAGCGTTATTACATATCCTGCAATAAGTGCTTTAACCATTTTCCTTATATAATCCATATAACCTTTACGTTGTCCTTTTTTATTAATTGTATGATTAAAAATGTCTGCTTATGAATAATGTTCTTTTCTTTACTGCTACTTGACGGCGTAATGTGCGTACTGTAGAATGGGAAGAAACATTTTATTTTTATGACTGGAGGGATTTTTCTTGGATACGGATAGTATCATCCAACTTATTGCAATTGTTATTTTATTATTTTTATCAGCATTTTTCTCGTCTGCGGAGACTTCATTTATCACCGTGAACAGAATTAAGCTGCTTTCTTTAGTTGAAGAGGGTAACAAAAGGGCTGCTCTTGTAGTTAAGATTATCGACCAGCCTGCCAAGATGCTCTCTGCTGTTCTTATTGGCAATAATATTGTCAATATCAGTTGTTCTGCATTAACCACATCATTTACAATCAGTGTATGGGGTAATAAGGCGACAGGTATTGTTACCGGTGTTCTTACTCTTCTTGTTCTTATATTTGGCGAGATTACTCCTAAGAATACAGCCAATATGTATGCTACCAAGATGGCTATGGCATATGCTCCTATTATATGGGCTCTTATGATAGTTCTTACACCTGTTATATTCGTAGTTGACCATCTTGCAGGCTTCTTCTTATGGTTATTAAGAATTGACAATAATAAGAAGAAAGACATATTTACTGAAGATGAGATAAGAACTATTGTTAATGTAAGCCAGCAGGAAGGTGTAATTGAATCTAACGAAAAGAAAATCATCAACAACCTTTTCGATTTCGGTGATTCAACTGCAAAGGACATTATGATTCCGCGAATTGATATGACACTTGCTGATGTTACTTCATCTTATGATGATATAATTTCCTTGTTCAGACAGACAATGTACACCCGTATTCCTATCTATGAGAATACACCTGATAATGTAATCGGTATTCTTAATATTAAGGATTTAATTGTTAATCCTTCTGATAATGAAACATTTAACATAAGAAATATTATGAGAAAGCCATTCTTTACATTTGAGCAGAAAAACACTTCTGACCTGTTTAAAGAAATGCAGTTAAGTTCGACAAGTATCGCTATTGTTCTTAGCGAATACGGAACAACATCAGGAATGATAACTACAGAAGATCTCCTTGAGGAAATCGTTGGTGAGATTCGTGATGAATATGACACTGATGAAAAAGAAGCATTATCTAAGATTAACGACACTACATACAGAGTGGATGGTTCATTTAAACTTGATGACCTGAATGACGAGCTTGGCACTAAGCTTGAATCAGAAGATAATGATTCAGTTGGTGGACTTATCGTCGAAAAGCTCGACAGGCTCCCTAAAGCCGGTGACAAAATCACTGTCGGCAACGTATGGATGTTTGTTGAAAAGGTTGCTTCTAACAGAGCCGAATCTGTTATCGTCAAGATAATACCTGAAAAGAAAGATGATTCTAAGAAAAACTAATTAAATATTTTCATAAAAATGCTTGGCATTAACATCTATCCGTTAATGCCCAGCATTTTATTAATTATTGTATTCTGATTAAAGTGCCTTGATTCTCTCAAGTGCCTTAACTGTGTTCTCATATGAACCGAATGCTGTCAGTCTGAAGTATCCTTCACCGCTTGGTCCGAATCCTGAACCTGGTGTACCAACAACGTTAGCCTTCTCAAGAAGGTAATCGAAGAATTCCCAGCTTGTCATCTTATCTGGAGTCTTTAACCAGATATATGGTGCGTTAACACCACCTGATACTGTGTATCCTGCTGACTTAAGTCCTTCAAGGATAGTCTTGGCATTGTTCATGTAGTAAGCAATCTGCTCACCTGTCTGCTTCTGTCCAGCTTCTGAATAAACTGCCTCGCCTGCTCTCTGTACAATGTATGGAGCACCGTTAAACTTAGTTCCATGTCTTCTTGCCCAGAGACTGTGAAGTGTTACATCACCACACTTAAGATCCTTAGGAATAACTGTAAATCCAAGTCTTACACCTGTAAATCCAGCATTCTTAGAGAATGATCTAAGCTCAATTGCACATGTTCTTGCGCCATCACATTCATATATTGTATGAGGAACATCTGGTTCTGAAATATATGCTTCATATGCTGCATCATAGATAATAACAGCTCCAACTTTATTAGCATAATCAACCCACTTCTGAAGTTCATCCTTAGTAATTGTTGAACCTGTAGGATTGTTAGGGAAGCACAGATATATGATATCTGGTGTTTCCTTTGGAAGCTCTGGTGCAAAGTTAGTCTCTGCTGTACAAGGCATATAAACAACATTGCTCCATGCCTGCTTCTCTGGAATATAATCTCCTGTTCTTCCTGCCATTGCATTAGTATCAACATATACTGGATATACAGGATCACATACTGCAATCTTATTATCTACTGAGAAGATGTCTCCGATATTACCTGAATCAGACTTAGCTCCGTCTGATACAAATATCTCATCTGCTGATATATCACAACCACGTTTCTTGTAATCATGGTCTGCAATTGCACTTCTTAAGAATTCATATCCAAGGTCTGGTGCATATCCGTGGAAAGTCTCTGCATGTCCCATCTCGTCAACTGACTTATGTAATGCATCAATAACAGCTGGTGCCAATGGCTGTGTAACATCACCGATACCAAGTCTGATGATTTCCTTATCTGGATTAGCCTGCTGATAAGCTGCTACTTTCTTACCGATTGTTGAAAATAAATAGCTTCCTGGAAGCTTTAAATAATTATCATTAATCTTAAACATATATTCCTCCTTGTTTTCCGCCTTGTTTTACAAAACTAACGCTTATTATACATCATTTTTCTTTATGTTCCAAGTTAAAATGTTGATAAAATATTGATATATTTCTTAATAATGTATATTACACTGCGCTGTGGAACCAGAAAACCTTAACAGGTCTCCTTTCATCGTTAGTTCTTATTGTGTGTTTAACCTTTGGCAATGCTATAAATGAATCTCCCGGCTTTATAGGAAACTCACAACCTCCAAGCTTTGCATATCCTTCTCCTTCCAGGACAAAGAAGCCCTCCTGATTATCATGATATCCCGGATCCGGATTAAACTCTGTCTCTGAATATATAGTAACTCCTGAACAGCATCCATTAAGACAGCCATTAGCCTCTGTAAGAAACTTTATGCTTCTCTTTCCTTCCTGTCTTGCTGCAAGTGCCTCTTCAAGTGTTATGTATGGTTTGTTATTCATAGTCTGTCTCCTTATTAGTCTCTTATATAACCCTTTCTATATCCAATACATACAAAAAGGGGCTTATGCACTGCGTAAGCCCCCATTTTATTATGTTTTATTTATTTTCGTATCTTAAAAGTTCTGTATATGCAAGAAGGAATGGTCCAACACCCTTTGCATCATCTTCTACTACAGGCTCTGACATGTAATAGTCATATGTACCAGGTCTTCTTCCGTTACCACCAAGTCCTGCAACAAGGCAGATACCGCCAAGTGATAATGATCCATCTTCGTTAGTCTTTAAGTATCTTTCACAGATTCCATCAATAGCTTTCTTAGCATACTGTGCGTAATCATCTGAAAGGAATCCAAGACGGATACCCTTAAGAATACCATAAGCCATGATTGAGCTTCCGCTTGTCTCAAGATAGTTCTTATCCATTCCGCCATAATTAACTATCTGATACCACATACCGCTCTCATCCTGATACTTAAGCATTGCATCTATAAGTTCCTTAAATGCATCTTCAAGCATCTTACATTCTGCATCATACTTGTGATCGCTGTTATCAACCTGATCAAGTGTATCAAGAAGTGCCATTGTATACCATCCAATAGCTCTTAACCAGCTGTGCTGTGATAATCCTGTAACTTTATCGCACCAGAATGCTTCCTTGCTTGTATCAATCGCATGGAAGTAAAGTCCATTAAGAGGATTCTTCATATTCTCAATAACGAACTTAAACTGTCCGAATATATCTGGATAATTCTTTCTGTCATTGTATCTTGTCTCATATTCAAGATAGAATGGAAGTCCCATGTAAAGACCGTCAAGCCATACCTGATTAGGATATATATCCTTGTGCCAGAAGCTTCTTGCCTCATTCTGACATCTAGGCATAATCCCTATCTGTGAATATACAAGGTCTGCTGCTTTCTTGTACTTTTCTTTGCCTGTAAGATCATATAATTCAAATAAAGTCTTACCTGCATTAACATTATCAATATTCTTCTCACCGATGCTGTAACCATCTATTGTACCGTCTTCAAATACTCTGTAATCAATAAAGTCATCAGCAAACTTAAGATACTTCTCGTCTTTAGTTAAATCATACATCTGAAGAACAGCCTTGATCATACATCCATCAATGTAATTCCACTTAGACTTAAGTCCCTGCTTAATCTTCTCAATATTCCATACAGGAGCATCCGGTGTACTCTTTTCCAGAAGTCCGTCAATATATTTTACTACAGCGTCCATTATTTCTGTCTCCTTAACCTATCCC
>CAVBPJ010000102.1:0-4596 GCA_963597265.1 Evtepia sp.
TTAAGACGGTTTGGATAGAACAAAGAGAGTTATTCTTAAGAGTAATCGGATGAAAGAATTTTAATGTGCAGTTTTGAAAGAGCAATCTTTCAATTTTATAATCCTCGATAGCTCAATGGTAGAGCACTCGGCTGTTAACCGAGTTGTTGTAGGTTCGAGCCCTACTCGGGGAGCTAAGAATAAGTGGCGTTCACTTGCCCATGAATTCTTTAATGCGGCTCCATGGTCAAGCGGTTAAGACACCACCCTTTCACGGTGGTATCAGGGGTTCAAATCCCCTTGGAGTCATAGAGTAGAACATAAAGGAAATTCAAATTGCCGACTTGGCTCAATGGCAGAGCAGCTGATTTGTAATCAGCAGGTTGTTGGTTCGACTCCGACAGTCGGCTTTTTGGACCTTTAGCTCAGTTGGTTAGAGCAACCGGCTCATAACCGGTCGGTCCTGGGTTCGAGTCCCCGAAGGTCCATTTGTTCTACTCGTTATGGCCTGGTGGCTCAGCTGGTTAGAGCGCCGCCCTGTCACGGCGGAGGTCGTGGGTTCGAACCCCATCCGGGTCGCTGCTATCTTTATGATAGCAATAATTTATAGTACACCAAGCCGGTGTGGCGGAACTGGCAGACGCACAGGACTTAAAATCCTGCGGGACTTATACTCCCATACGGGTTCGATTCCCGTTGCCGGCACTAAACACGAAAGTGTTTAGGAAGTACGTGTAGCTCAGCTGGATAGAGCGTCTGGCTACGGACCAGAAGGTCGCGAGTTCGAATCTTGTCACGTACATTTATTTAACCTTGCAGTTATGCAAGGTTTTTTTAGTATTCTGAATAAAACATAACAAAATAGCAATACTACATTAATGTAAAAATATTAATGGAGGTTGATATTATGTCAAAGAACACATCTAAAAATTCAACAAACTCAAAGAATTCTACTAATTCCAGCAATTCAACAAACTCAAGAAATTCATACAATGAGACTAATTCTACAAACAGCAAGAATGAGTCATCTAAGAATTCTAAGAATAAGACATCAGGTTCTGATGAGTCTGACTGCTATTAGTCAGAATACGGGTCGCTTATGCGGCCTTACATAACAAAGTGGTAATAAAACGATATAATGAAAGTATAATATAATAAAACCTATATTATGCAGGTAACCTATGTCATGTGAAATGGTCAGTTCCAGAAAAATAGATTATTATGTAAATGATCCTTATGTAACAATAATTGATATAAGAGATGAAGACAAATTCTTATGTTCCAGAATAAAAGGCGCAATACATTATGAATATAATAAGCTGATATCAGATATAAATAATATATTCCGGTATGGAAAAGTTTCTTATGAATTCAGACGCTTATTCAGTAATAAAGACAGAATATATATTTTTTATTGCGATAAAGGGGCTTCAAGTCTTATTGTATGTGAAAAAATGTCAAGACTTGGTTACCGTTGTAAGACAGTGGTAGGAGGATTTGAGGCATATAAGGGAAATTGTGTAATCAATTAACGGATTGACACCCATTTGCATAGGCATTAATATATATATAAATGTACTTTTGGAGGATATATGAATACATACGAATTAATTGCTCCCTGCCATTTTGGTCTGGAATCAGTATTAAAAAGGGAAATATATGATCTTGGATATGACATATCATCTGTAGAAGATGGAAAGGTCACTTTTGTGGGCGATTCTGAGGCCATATGCCGCGCTAATATCAATTTAAGGACTACAGAACGTATTTTGATTAAAGTGGGTCAGTTTAAGGCTGAGACGTTTACAGAGCTATTTGACAAAACAAGGGACCTTGAATGGGAGAATTTTATACCTAAGAACGGTAAGTTCTGGGTAACTAAAGCTAATTCTGTTAACAGTAAACTGTTCAGCAGCTCTGATATACAGTCAATTGTTAAGAAGGCAATTGTAGAGAGACTTAAAGAGCATTATAGAATAGGATGGTTTGAGGAAGATGGCGATTCATATCCTATAAGAGTTACTATTATGAAGGATATTGTTACTATTGCACTTGATACATCAGGCGATTCGCTTCATAAAAGAGGTTACAGACCAGCTGCAGGTAAGGCTCCTATATCAGAGACGCTTGCTGCGGCACTTATTATGCTGACTCCTTGGAAGGGTGACAGAATTCTTGTTGATCCATTCTGCGGAAGTGGTACATTTCCAATTGAAGCAGCTATGATAGCAGCTAATATTGCACCGGGAATGAATCGTAAATTTACAGCACAGAAGTGGACTAACATAATTGATAAGCAATTGTGGTATGATGCTGTTGATGAAGCTGAAGACATGATTAATCTTGATATTGAGACTGATATACAGGGATTTGATATTGACGCTGACGTTATCAGGAAAGCCAGAAGCAATGCAGAGAATGCAGGAGTAGAGAAGTTAATACATTTTCAGGAAAGAAGTGTAGCAGACCTGAGCCATCATAAGAAATATGGCTTTATTATAACTAATCCGCCTTATGGAGAAAGACTTGAGGACAAGGAGACACTTCCGGGAATATATTCCGCATTTGGACGACAGTTTGCAAAGCTGGATTCATGGTCTGCTTATATGATTACTTCGTATGAAGATGCTGTGAAATATTTTGGCAGAAAGCCGGATAAGAACAGAAAGATATATAATGGAATGTTAAAGACATATTTTTATTCATTCCAGGGACCAAAGCCACCTAAGAAAGAGAAGGGACAGGACAGATAATTATGACTACAATTATTTTAGCGTCTAATAACAAGGATAAGGTTAAGGAAGTTAAAGAGATTCTTAAAGGATACAATATTATTTCTCTTAAGGATGCAGGAATTGACCTTGATGTGGAAGAAAATGGCACTACATTTGAAGAAAATGCATTGATTAAGGCAAGAGCTGTCTGCAAGCTTACAGGACAGCTTACCATGGCTGATGATTCAGGCCTTGAGATTGATTATCTTAATAAGGAACCGGGCGTGTATTCTGCCCGATATATGGGACATGATACTTCTTATGATATTAAAAATGCAGCTCTTATTAAGCGTCTTGAGGGCGTTGAAGGACAGGACAGGAGTGGACGCTTTGTATGCGCCATAGCAGTATGTTTTCCTGATGGAAGGGAAATTGTTAAGAGAGGTACAATGGAGGGGCTAATAAGCAAGGAAATCGTTGGAGAGAACGGTTTTGGTTATGACCCTATTGTTTATCTGCCTGAATATGGCAAAACATCAGCACAGCTTGATCCTGAGGAGAAGAATAAGATAAGCCACAGAGGTAAGGCACTTGAACTTATAAAGAAAGAACTGGATGAGTGCCTCTAATTGGCTCATTCTGGAGGTTTTATGCAGAGGATAATGATTGTTAGCGATTCACACAGAAGACACGGTAATCTGGCGGAAGCGATATATAATGAGCAGCCATTTGATTTACTTATTCATCTTGGTGATATCGAAGGAGAAGAGGATATAATACAGGAACTTGCCGGGTGTGAAACAATAATGGTACCGGGGAATAATGACTTTTTTTCACCGCTCCCAAGAGAACGTGAAATTGAGCTTGCCGGTAGGAAAGTTTTATTAACACACGGTCATAATTATTGCGTTTCACTTGATTTACAGACTCTCAGGGAGGAGTGTATAGCAAGGGGAATTGATATTGTTATGTTCGGACATACTCACAGACCATTGATTCTGGTTGAAGATGAACTGACATTTATTAATCCTGGAAGTATCTCATATCCACGTCAGGCAGACAAAAGATGTACATATATTATGTTAGAAATTGATGATAATGGCGAAATGACGTTTGATTTGAGATATGTATAAACCCAGTAAATATGCGGGTTCCCAGCCTTCACAAAAATTTTTTGAAAAAATTTGAAAAAAATTCAAAAAAAGTGTTGACATATAGGGAACCTTATAATATAATCATTCTTGCGTTGCGGAACAGAGCAAACGCAAGAAACAAAAACGGGGTGTGGCTCAGCTTGGCTAGAGCGCTTGATTTGGGATCAAGAGGTCGCAGGTTCGAATCCTGTCACCCCGACTTACAACTTAATAATCATGCGGGTGTAGTTCAATGGTAGAACACTAGCCTTCCAAGCTAGATACGTGGGTTCGATTCCCATCACCCGCTTTGTGTGTTCGTAGCTCAGCTGGATAGAGCAACGGCCTTCTAAGCCGTGGGTCGAGGGTTCGAATCCCCCCGGGCACACTTTTTTTTATGAGTCATGGCCAGTAGCTTATGACTTTTGTATTATGGTGGGTATAGCACAGCTGGTCAGCGCGTCAGATTGTGGCTCTGAAGGTCCAGGGTTCGAATCCCTGTACCCACCCTTTTTTTATTTCTTGGGCTATCGCCAAGCGGTAAGGCACAGGGTTTTGATCCCTGCATTACGCTGGTTCGAATCCAGCTAGCCCAGCTCGGTAGTCAGAATCCGAAGCTGGATGATTGAAATAGATAGTAGCTTATATTTAGTATATATTATGGGCTCATAGCTCAGTTGGTAGAGCACTAGACTTTTAATCTAGGTGTCCCGGGTTCGAACCCCGGTGGGCTCATTAAGATGGGAATGGTTGAAAAACCATTCCCTTTT
>CAVBPJ010000103.1:0-4509 GCA_963597265.1 Evtepia sp.
ACATCATATTGTGAGGTTTATTATAATTTCTTGTATATGATTATGAATTATAAGTCTGTAACATGTGTAAGACTGAAAGGAACATTTTATGAACTGGTTTGCTAAATTCGAGAAGAAATTCTCTAAATATGCGATTAAGAATCTTATGTTTTACATCATAGTCCTTTATGCAATAGGATTTGTGATGAATGTATTTTTTAATGGATTGTATGACGCATATTTTTCACTTGATTTTGCCATGATTTTCAAAGGACAGATATGGAGACTTGTCACATTTATTGTGCAGCCGCCTTCTAACAGCATAATATTCGTGGTATTCGTGCTGTATTTCTATTATCTGATAGGTTCAGTACTTGAAAGAATATGGGGTTCATTCAGATTTAATGTGTACTTCTTCACAGGAGTTATCCTTAACATACTTGCATCGCTTATTATCTATCTTGTGTTTGGATTAAGTTTTAAGTTAAGTACTAATTATATTAATCTTGCTTTATTCATGGCATTTGCAATGGAACAGCCGGATATGGAGGTATTATTATTCTTCATTATTCCAATCAAGATTAAATGGATGGCAATACTTGATGCTGTAGTATTCGGAATAACTATCGTATTCGGATATCTTGTGCCATTCCTCCCACAGAATGTATGGTACAGCCTCTATATGGCAGGATTCCTTGCACCATCAGCAATTATGTGTTATGCCAATGCAACCGCGGCGCTTGTATCAATGCTGAATTTCATAATATTCTTCTTCCTGTACAAGAAAGGTCCTGCAAAGAGCAGCACACAGAGAAACTTCGACAAGGCAATGAGAACAGCAAAGAAAGCACAGCAGAACGCAAGAAGAGAGACTGCGTCCCCAGATAACAGAGAACAGCAGAGTCAGGCACAACACGCGAAGCGGGGAGTGCCGAAGCACAGATGTGCAGTATGCGGAAGGACAGAACTTGACGATGAAAATCTCACATTCAGATTCTGCTCAAAATGTGTTGGCAACTACGAATATTGCTCCGACCACTTATATACCCACATCCATGTAACCGGTGATAAACAGTAACCATCCGGGGTAGAAGTGTAAGCAAAGAGAGACAGGGACGGTGTCAGAATTGAATTTTCTGAGTTGTGTGGGAGTTAAAGCGAGTGTTTGCGAAGCGCGGTTCAAAAAATCACGTTCAAGCGTAGCGCGTTGATTTTTTGAACAAAAAAGCGAAGCAAAAACTGGCTTTTACTGCCACTAAACGAAGAAATCTGAAAGACTGACACCGTCCCTGTCTCTCTTTGCGTATACTTCCACCCATAAAAAGCTTGTTAAATAAAAAACTTAGTTGATTTGACAGCCAAATGTGGTATTATATTCTAGGTATGTGTTTGAAACGAATTTAATTATTTTGGAGGAAAGAATGAAAAAGACTAAAATTATTTGTACAATGGGTCCTAACACTAACGACAGAGACCTTATTAAGAAACTCGCGTTAGCAGGAATGGACATTGCAAGATTTAATTTTTCTCATGGTGATCATGAGGAGCAGGCAGGAAGATTTGCCTTAATTAAGAGTGTAAGAGAAGAGCTTAATATTCCTATTGCAACACTTCTTGATACTAAAGGACCTGAGATCAGAACAGGTGCTGTTAAGGATGACAAGAAGGTTACACTTGTAGAGGGACAGAAGTATACATTAACAACAAGAGAAGTTCCAGCAGATGACAAGATTAACATGGTAACATATGCAGGTCTTCCAGAAGACGTTACTACAGGTAACATTATTCTTATCGATGATGGTCTTATTGAGCTTAAGGTTGATAAGGTTGACGGTACAGAAATCGAATGTACAGTAATCAACGGTGGTGAGCTTGGTTCTAAGAAGGGTGTTAATGTTCCTAATGTAAGCATCAGACTTCCAGGTATCACAGAGAAAGATAAGGAAGATATCATCTTTGGTGTTGAGCAGGGATTTGACTTTATTGCAGCTTCATTTGTAAGAAATGCAGCATGTATCGAAGAAATCAAGCACCTTCTCTGGGAGCATGGTGCAGATATCCCAGTTATTGCTAAGATTGAGAACGCTGAAGGTATTGCTAATATAGATGAAATCATCAGAGTTGCTGATGGTATCATGGTAGCCCGTGGAGATATGGGTGTTGAGATTCCAGCTGAGGAAGTTCCACATGTTCAGAAGGAAATCATTAAGAAGTGTAACGCTAAGTATAAGCCAGTTATCACAGCTACACAGATGCTTGATTCTATGATTAGAAATCCAAGACCTACAAGAGCTGAGGTTACTGATGTTGCTAACGCTATCTACGATGGAACAGACGTTGTTATGCTTAGTGGTGAGACAGCTAATGGTAAGTACCCATTAGAGGCTGTTAAGATGATGGTTAAGATTGCAGAGAGAACAGAGCAGGAGATTAAGGGACATTCAGTAGAATATTCTAATCTTCACAGCAAGAGAAGCATTTCAAGCGCTGTATGTAATGCTGCAGTTCAGACAGCAGATAACCTTGGAGCTAAGGCTATTATCTGTCCTACAATTTCTGGATTCACAGCAAGACTTACATCTAAGTTAAAGCCAGAAGCTGAGATTATCGGATGTTCTCCATACGATAATGTTCTTAGAAAGATGCAGATTTACTGGGGCGTAAGACCTCTTAAGACTGCTACAGAAGCTTCTACAGATAAGATTATTGAGCATGCATTAGTAGTTTCTGAGCATGCTGGATTCGTAGAAGAAGGAGATACAGTAATTGTTTCTGCTGGTATCGCTACATCTTCTGATCCTTCATCTAAGAGAGGACTTACTAACACAATGAGAGTTGTTACAATCTAGTCATTGTTATTCTGATATATTTGTTTCAGAATGAGGCTTGATTTTAATATTCTATTATGTTATAAGTAATACACAATTGATATTACAAAGCGTTGATGGAAACAAGTAGGTTATTACTGAACTTACAGAAAGCAGCCGGTTGATGAGAGGCGCAAGGGTAAGGATAGCTGAATACATTCTGGAGCAGCGAACTGAAAGCGTATTGCAAGTAGGGGCAGCCGGAGCAGCACACGTTATAGTGCATGAGTCCATGTTGGTGGACTTAATGAGGTGGCAGATGCGAGTCTGTCATGAATAAAGGTGGTAACACGTAAGTTCAGGCTTTCGTCCTTTGCAAGAAGGGCGGAAGCCTTTTTTGCGCAAGTAGCGATGAGAAATCCATCAGATGTGCTTGCAAGTAGTAATGAAAATAATGAAAAGAGAGGAAACTAAGATGACACTTTACGACGAGTTAGTTGCAAGAGGTCTTATTGCACAGGTAACAGATGAAGCACTTATCAAAGACCTTATTAACAATGGAAAGGCTACATTCTACATCGGATTTGATCCAACAGCAGACAGCCTTCATGTAGGACACTTTATGGCACTCTGCCTTATGAAGAGACTTCAGATGGCAGGCAACAAGCCAATCGCACTTATTGGCGGTGGTACAGCTATGATTGGTGATCCATCAGGACGTACAGATATGAGAAAGATGCTTACACCAGAGCAGATTCAGCACAATGTTGACTGCTTCAAGAAGCAGATGGCAAGATTCATTGATTTCTCAGATGACAAGGCATTACTTGTAAACAATGCTGACTGGCTTCTTAACCTTAACTATGTAGAACTTTTAAGAGAAGTTGGAGCATGCTTCTCAGTTAATAACATGTTAAGAGCTGAGTGCTACAAGCAGAGAATGGAAAAGGGATTAAGCTTCCTTGAATTCAATTACATGATTATGCAGTCATATGATTTCTATATGTTATACCAGAAATACGGCTGTAACTTACAGTTCGGTGGTAATGACCAGTGGAGCAATATGTTAGGTGGAACAGAGCTTATCAGAAGAAAGCTTGATAAGGATGCTTCTGCTATGACAATCACACTTCTTCTTAACTCAGAGGGTAAGAAGATGGGTAAGACAGCATCAGGTGCTGTATGGCTTGATCCTGAGAAAACAAGTCCTTACGATTTCTATCAGTACTGGAGAAATGTTGATGATGCAGATGTTCTTAAGTGTATCCGAATGCTTACATTCCTTCCTATTGAAGAGATTGACAAGATGGATAGCTGGGAAGGTGCTCAGCTTAACAAAGCTAAGGAGATTCTTGCTTACGAGCTTACAAAGCTTGTTCATGGAGAGGAAGAAGCTAAGAAAGCAGAAGCTACAGCAAAGGCAATCTTTACTGGCGGAGATGCAGCTAACATGCCTACAGCAAAACTTGAAGCAGACAGCTTTGTGGATGATGAGATTGACGCAATTAGTCTTGTATTCGGTGCAGGACTTGCCGCAACTAAGTCAGAAGCAAGAAGAACTATCCAGCAGGGTGGTGTTTCTGTAGATGGTGAGAAGGTTGCAGATATAGCAACTAAGTTCCCTAAGAGTATGTTCGAGGGCGAAGGTGTAGTTGTTAAGAAGGGTAAGAAATCTTTCGTTAAGGTTTCTGTTAACTAATAATTAAGATATTAATAAAGGGAT
>CAVBPJ010000104.1:0-4488 GCA_963597265.1 Evtepia sp.
AATTAAAATAATAGCAACTAAGTAGGGAGGTAATGATAAATTTGAACAACAATTTAAAAGAATTGTCAGAAGAAACTTATACAGAAAAAATATTTGAAGACATAAAACACATTAATGAATATGATCAGGAATTTTGGTATGCACGAGAACTTTCAAAAGTATTGGGGTACAAAGATTTTAGAAATTTTGAACTTATTATTTTTAAAGCAATGGAAAACTGTAAAAATAGTAATCAGAATATTGATGACCATTTCGGTGAAACCACCGAGATGGTTAATATCGGTTCTAATGCCAAACGAGAATTTAAAAGTTACAAATTATCTCGTTATGCTGCATATTTAACAGTACTTAATGCTAATCCTATAAAAAAGTCCGCGAAGCCAGTATTTATCTGGCTTCGCGGACTTTTCAATTCAAGCCACCTGCCGGAATCGAACCGGCGACCTTTTCATTACGAGTGAAACGCTCTACCGACTGAGCCAAGGTGGCACTCTGACCGCAATTATGCGGACAATGCAGTATATATTATATCTATTAAACGTTTTTTTGTAAAGCCGTTATTTCACTAACACCAAGGCAGTCCTTCGAATATTCTATATTAGAATATTATATGAAAGGAGCTATGTGAATGAAGAAACTCATCAGAATATATATTGCAATTATTGCTTCTTTATGCCTGTTCATGTCATTTCCGGCAGATGTATATGCTGTGGTAATCGATGTGAGCAGCTACAACGGTTTTATTCAGTGGGATAATATGAAGAACTATATTGAAGGCGCAATTATCCGTATCGGATATGGCAGCGATATCCAGTCACAGGATGACGCTGCTGCCATAAGAAATATGGATGAATGTGAAAGATTAGGTATTCCTTATGGTGTCTATCTGTACAGTTATGCTTTGGATTATTATGACGCAGCAAGTGAAACTGCTCATGCCTTAAGACTTCTTCAAGGCAGAACGCCTCAGCTTGGTGTGTGGTTTGATATGGAAGATGCTGACGGATATAAAGCAAGAAATGGTCTTGATGTCTACTCTGAAGGAGAATTGCTATCTGATTTCTGCGAAATGTTTGTTAATACTATGCGTGTCAGCGGTTACAAAACCGGTGTCTATGCCAACTACAATTATTTTACTAATGTACTTGACCTTGACAGACTGAAATCAATTCCTGCAATGAATATCTGGCTTGCTCACTGGGGAATTGATTCCCCAAGTCTTGACTGTACAATGTGGCAGTTTGGTGCCGTTGAAATCGAAGATAAGGAATATGATGGTAATATCTATTATTCAGATTATTCTGTAAAAAAAGATGACAATACTGGTGAAACTATCCGTACCGATGATAGTTCATCCAATAATATAAATGTTTACTATCAGACAAAGCTTGCAACAGGACGCTGGCTTCCTGTAGTTAAGAATAATGAAGATTACGCCGGAATACGTGGGCAGAATATCACCGGCCTTGCAGTCACAACAGATACCGGCTATATAAAATACAGAGTCCATGTGGGCAGTGGCTGGCTTGGTTTCATAGACAGCCGTAACACAGATATTAATGATTACTATAACGGATATGCAGGCAACGACACCCCTGTTGATGCCGTTGAGATATATTATTACACCCCTGACGATATTATTAACTCATCTGGATACCATTACGCATTCTACAGAGTAAGCCCTGTAAACAGTGGCTATTACAGTTTACAAAGAGACAACTCCACAGATAACGGAATGGACGGATATGCTGGAATATTCGGACATTTCATAGACAGAATACAGATTGATATACGATAAATATTGATATCGATAAATATTGATATAAACCAATGCCAACACAAACCAATGTGAAAAACCGTCAGCCTGAACCCGATATTCAGACTGACGGTTTATATTAATTCCATGTTTCTCTTATAAATCTCTCTTTAATCTCTTTCTCAAGCCTTACAACGTCGGCTTCACTTACCTTTCCATTATCTCCCTTTTTATATGGAACATAACCGCCTGCCATATTATCATGACCACCACCGGTTCCTATGCCCTTAAGTGCATTAACTGTCATTACACCTGACAAATATTTACCGCCACTTCTTATGGACATCTTAATTCCATCCTTCTTAGGAGAATATACCACTGACAGATTAATTCCATCCAGAGTCAGTGTAAAGTCGCATATTGCTGCTATAAGTGACTCCTTGCACTCATATCCTGCACATGCAAAACATACATCTTCTCTTATATCTATCGTACTAAGTGCGTCTTTATATGCCTTAATGTCATCAAAATGAAGCACACTGCTGTCAAGGTCCGCAAGAATCACCCTGTCAGTGTTCATAAACAGCTTATAAAACATATCAAGATCAAGCTGTGAAACCCCTCTGCGCATATCTGCTGTATCCATCTTTATTCCATATAATAAAGCTGTTGCTACTGTCTTTGACATCTCAATATTATTATCAAAATAATATGACGCAATAATAGAAGCACATGCACCAACTTCAGGTCTTATATCTGAAAATCTGTAATTAATATGTTCATAAATAGGATGATGATCTATGCATATAATCTCCTGCCCATTCATATCTATAATGTTGGAATTACCTTTCTGGGCATCAACAAGAATTATCTCATCTTCCTCACTGAATTCATCAGCACTCATGTATTCTTTAACTGTAATATTAAGCAGCCTTACCATCTTGGCTGTTACTGTTTTATCAATACTTCCCTTATAACAGATCTCTGCGTCTACCCCTTTTGCTTTCAACAGTTCTGACAATCCATATGCACATGCAATTGCATCAGGATCCGGGAAATTATGTGTCTGTATAAACACTCTTTTTGTGCTTATATTAGCTATTATCTCCTCTAAACAGTTCATAATGTACCCCTCATATGACCTTAATGTTTTTATTATATTCTTTATATCCGTCTAATTCAATCTTCATTATCACTTTTTTCAATAATTTTCATAAATTATATTAACCATAGTATGGGAGTAATCTATTGGAATCAATTCTGTCTCTGGATCACATATATTATTCTTATCATGATAAAAATGGAGAAACACCGGTAATCAATGACCTTTCTTTCGAAATAGAACCCGGTAGTTTCACATCAATTGTCGGTCCATCCGGTTGTGGCAAATCCACACTGCTCTCTCTGCTATGCGATCTTATAAAACCTGAATCAGGAACAATATATATAAGACCGCCAGAGAATAATCCGGACTCCCGGATGGGATATATGCTGCAGAAAGATAATCTGTTTGAATGGCGCAGTATCTATAAGAATGTTATGTTAGGTCTTGAAATAAATAACAAAAAGACGCCTGAAAACATTGCTTATGTTAATCATCTCTTAGAGCAATATGACCTTGCAGAATTCAAATCAGCGAGGCCATCCCAGCTATCCGGAGGTATGAGACAGCGTGCAGCACTTATCCGCACACTTGCTCTGAAACCGGATATTTTACTTTTAGATGAACCATTTTCTGCCCTTGATTATCAGACAAGGCTCGAAGTGAGGGAAGATATATGTAATATATTAAGAAGTGAGAAGAAAACCGTAATATTGGTAACACACGATATATCTGAAGCAATCGCGATGACAGACCGTGTATTGATACTCACAAGCCGTCCTGCAAAGCTTCTTAAAGCAATTGATATAGAATCAAGAGATACTCTTTCTTCCCAGAAATATTTTGATGAAATAAGGGAGGTGTTAAAATGAATATTAGTCCTTTACAGAAAAAATTCATAATAAAGCAGCGTTTGTATACTATTTCAGTAACACTCTCCCGCCTGATATTATTCTTAGGTTTTATCGGTATATGGGAATTCACTGCTGATAAAGGTATTATCAATGCATTTATATTCAGTTCCCCGGTAAGATTATACCAGACATTCATGGACCTTGCCAAAGACGGAGTAATATTCATGCATATATGGGTAACTCTCTATGAAACTATAGTCGCATTTGCAATAATTACAGTTGTCGGTATTATATTCGCAATACTGTTATGGTGCTTCAAAGGACTGTCTGACTGCCTTGAACCATTTATGGTAGTATTAAACAGCCTTCCTAAGTCAGCACTTGCACCTATGCTTATTGTGTGGCTTGGTACTAATACCAAGGCAATTATCATAACAGCCGTGTCTGTAGCCATATTTGGCATGATAATAAATCTGTACACCGGTTTTCTTGGAATTGACAAAGAAAAAATCACTCTGATACGGACTCTTGGTGGTAACAAATGGCACATCCTGTGCAAGCTTATCATCCCCGGTTCCAAGAAAATCATTATAAGTAACATGAAAGTCAACATCGGTCTCTGTCTTGTCGGTGTAATAATCGGAGAATTTCTGGCTGCCAAGAAAGGACTTGGCTACCTCATAATATATGGAAGCCAGGTATTCAAGATGAGTTATGTAGTTCTTGGAATTGTTATTCTCTGTATTATATCAACACTTCTTTTTGCTATAATAAAT
>CAVBPJ010000105.1:0-4406 GCA_963597265.1 Evtepia sp.
AATTAATCTCTTACAAACCTAAGTCTTCCATAGAAAAATCCTGCATATCGCCGTTCTGTGGAATCTCCTTTATAATCTTAGCCGGAACTCCGGCAACGAGGCAGTTATCAGGTACATCTTTTGTTACAACTGCACCTGCCGCTACAACTACATTTTTACCAATAGTAACTCCTGTTAGAATCGTAGCATTTGCACCAATCCATGCACAGTCCTTTATGATAACAGGGTGGCTCTGAAAATGTCTGCTCACACGACGCTGTGCATCTAACGGGTGGGTTGCTGCACTGATAACTACTCCCGGCGCAATAAATACATTTTCACCGATTTCCACGCGGTTCGTATCCAGAATAGTCACATTACAATTAATAATTGCACCGTTTCCTATATAAATGTTTTTGCCATAGTCACAATTGAAATTCCCCTTGATTGTCACATGTTCGCCCAGAGAACCGAAGAATTTCTTAAGAAATGTCTGGCGCTCCTCACTGCGGGGCGGCTGTGAATTTATAAATAGCAAACCTTCACTGCACTCATATGCAAGCTCTGCCAGTTCCTGATCCGGAAAATATTCTTCTTGGGCAAGCATTTTTTCGTGATTAGTTTTTTCTGACATTATAATTGTTCCTCTTATTTTATTTCTTATAAAAATGAAAATCGCAACAGTCGCCGCCATATCCTAATGTTTGCGTCCTCGAAAATCCTATCTTATTCAATCCACCGTATGTTACATTGTCAACATCACAGAACAGACGGCACAGATTTTCGCAGTCATTTTCTACACATGCAGTATGCCAGAGGCATTTTTTAATCGTGACATCATAAAAATCTCTGCCGCTTTTCTGTTCGCTGACCTGCAAATCCGTTGTCCGCATAATTTTAAGAAATATTTTGCTGTAAATGTGGTAAAATCCGGGTACTAACTCCATTTTCGCCGTTGATGAATGTTTCTTCGCCGCCACCCAGTCAAGCATATATTTTCTCATATACTTATATGTATCTTCTTCCGAAAAACTTTCCGCCAAACTCTTATACAGCGCTATTCGAGGAAGAATCGTCTGAACCAGAGTTTTCATCTGATTATCAGTCTTACCCTTTGTATTCTTAATCAGGATTTCCAGTATTTCCGCCTCTTTGTCAAACAAGGTATTACCTTTATCTCTTCCAAGTTCCTTAATTAAAAATTTCTTGATTTGATTTTGTTGTTTTATTTTCATAGGCTATTCCTTACACCCACTCACTAGCCCACTTCTTAAGCTCGTCTACAGATACGCTGTTAGGGAATCTCTTTCCCACAGCGACTTTTGCAGCAGGTGCTGACTCCTGCATATTCTTGCCTGAATCACCAACTGAACTTCCTCCAGATGTTGCAAATGGTACAACTGTCTTTCCTGCAAAATCATACTGCTCCATAAATGTGTCAATAATCGAAGGCTCTCTGTACCACCACACTGGGAATCCTACAAATACAACATCATACTGATTCATATTTTCAAGTTTTTCAGCAATAGCTGGACGGCTGCTTCTGTCCTTCATCTCTACTGTACTTCTGCTTTTGCTATTCTGCCAGTTCAGGTCAGCGTCTGTATAAGGAACTTCCGGCTTGATTTCAAATATATCTGCACCCGTTGCCTCGGCAAGCTTTTCTGACATCTTCTTTGTTACGCCGCTTGCTGAAAAATATGTCACTAATACTTTACTCATTCTGTTGCCCTCCTAATTAATTTCTTTTTTTACCTGTGCAATCCACTGATTTATTTTATCTTCAGGAGTCTTTAATACAGGACCGCCCTCCGAGTCAAATTTAATTTCCATCGGATAGATAATTTCTGCACCTTTACATTCTTTAATTATATCCTTAATTACATGTCCCGGCCAGCCTCCATTTGTCATAAATGGTATAACTTTTTTCCCTGTCCAGTCATTACTGCTTAAAAATGTCAACACAGCCGGTGCCATAGTATACCACCATGTAGGTGTTCCAACCGCCACAACATCATAATCTTTTATATCTACTCCAAGCGGCTTTATTTCCGGTTTATATCCTCTGTTCACTTCATCCTGTCCCTGGTCAACAACCTCATTATAGCTTCCCTTATAAGGCTGGGCTGTATCTATCTGACAGATGTCAGCCCCTAATTCTTCCGCCATTTTCTCGGCAATTCTTTTGGTATTGCCATTTGACCATGAATAATATACTACCAGTTTCTTTGACATGTTATTATACCTCCATTTTTGTATAATTATTTCAGATTAAGCCCTGCAACCCAGTTCGTGACAGTATCTTTGCTTGAACCAACCGCTGAGCCTCTTACCGCCAGTCCGTCCATCACATTTGCACCCGGACATATCTTTGCAATCTCTGATGGACCTTTTCCAAGTCCGCTACCTTCATGTGAAGCAAATGGAATAATTGTCTTTCCACTGAAATCATACTCTTCAAGGAATGTGTACACAGGCATCGGAAGTCCGCCCCACCAATTAGGAAATCCTAAAAATATAATATCATAATCATCTATGTTATCTACATGGTTGAAAAGTTCCGGTCTGGCGTTATTATTCTGTTCTTCCTTTGCCGCATCTGTTGTTTCACGATATTGTGTTGGATAATATTCCTTTGTTAATATTGAAAATGTATCACCATCTGTAGCATCTTTAATATAATCCGCCATAATAGCCAGATTCCCCTCATAAGAAGAACCATTTACATTAATACTGGCAGATGAGGTTGCATCCACATCAGGATCAACTTTAATATTATCAGCACGGGTAAAATATGCAATAAGTATCTTGGATTTATTAACATCCGTACTCTGATTTTCTGTAGCACTTTGATTCTCAGCAGTACTCTGATTCTCTGTAACACTTTGATTCTCAATAGTGCTTTGGTTTTCTACAAGTTCTGTCGCTCTTGTCTCCCGCTGCGCCGTTTCTGTCTTACCACAGCCACTAAGACCTGCTATTAACATAACCCCAATGGCTAACAAATATTTTGCTTTTTTCATACATTTTATCCTATTTCCCTTATTTACTTTGCTGCCTCATTAATGCATCGGAGTGCATTTAAAGTTCTCGGATATCCTATAAATGGCAGGCACTGTGATATTACACTTATTAAGAAATGTTTATCATTTCCAAGTTTCATATTAGCTGCTGCGTGGCTTGTAAGCTGTGGTTCGCAGCCTCCCTGTGCATACAGAAAACAAAATGTGATTAACTCTCTTGTCTTATAATCCAGCCCTGTTCTCGTATAAAAATCTCCAAAACAGTTCGCTGCAAGCCATCTGTTAATATGTCTTGATTCTTCAGGACCTGACTTGTAAAAATCTTTCATTTTGTCGCCAAAAATGTCTACCTGCGCCTGAATACCTTTTTCCAGACGATTCTCCATAGTAGTCGTTGCCTGACCTTCTAATGGAAGAGAGATGCCCTTTTCAGTCAGTATGTCATTCACCGCATTTAAAAATGGAAAAACTCTTCCGATTCCAAGATAGTCCACTGCCTGATATACAATTTCTTTAACTTCAACAGGTGTTACTCCAAAATTCATTGCTGCAGGAAGCATTGCCTTAAACTCGTCAATTCCCTGACAGCCAAGAAGCACTGATAATATACATGTCATTCTTGTTTTCTGGTCTAATTCAACACCTTCTTCATTAACCACCTCGTCAAATGCAAAATTGTCAAATCTTTCTATAAATTCCGGATCAGTCTCTAAAAATTTTGATTTATAATCTGGAAACATTTTTTCATGATATTCGCTCGCATTTTTTGTAATATTCATCACCAATCTCCTCCTTACTCAACATTTTTCTTTACTCAACATTTTTCTTTGCCCAGCTTGCTACTGCAGCTTCTGCCTTTGCTGCATCCGCACCATGAACTGCAATTCCATGTCCAAATGCTGCACCTTTACAGATTCTTCTAAGGTCACGCTCACTGTTTCCAAGACCGCTTCCCTCATGTGTCATAAGTGCCATAACTTTCTTTCCTGTGAAATCAAGTCTTTCAAGCTGTGTAAATACTGCCACCGGATAAGTTCCCCACCAGCAAGGACCGCACACAAAAATGTTGTCGTAATCATCAATGCTTTCCAGATATTTCTTTAATTCTGGTCGTGCATTTTCTTTTAACTCGCGGCTTGCTTCCTCTGTACACTCATGATAATCCTTTGAATAATCATTCACAGTCTCAACCTCAAAAAGGTCTCCGCCTACTGCCTTCTGAATGAACTCCGCACAGATTTCCGTATTGCCCTTCTTTAAATCAATAATCCTTCCATTCACATAATTCTCACCTTTTCTCGAATAGTATATAATCAAATTCTTTTCCATACCGATTACCTCCTTATTGGTTCTATTTTCCTTTGTTGCCTTAATGGTAATTCAATTACATTTCTTAATCAAATC
>CAVBPJ010000106.1:0-4378 GCA_963597265.1 Evtepia sp.
GTCCTTTATCATTCTTAGCATTATCTGAATTAAGATCCTCTATCTCAGCATCAGATAATGGAAGGAAGGTTATAATGAATACACCGTTCTTCAATTCAAACTTCTCAATAGCAATGTGGTTATCTACAAACTCCTGAAGACTTTCCTGGATGAGCTGCAGGTTCTTCTTCTTATTCTTCAACTTGAATCTTACAATCTTCTGGAAGTAAGTATAACTATATTCATTAACTCTTGTTTCCTGATTAGCAATCTGCTCACGCTTTATAGCGTAACATATAATCTTGGAAAGGTTATTATCAAGAACATCGTAAGAAGCAGAAGTAATAGAGATAAGCTTCTTCTGAATAATAGCATTACTGAGAATCTCTCCGAACTGTGCTATTGCGTATGGTCTTTCAGCATCTTCTTTAATAACAATATTATCAAATAAGTTGAAATAAATCTTGCTGCCTTCAGCTTCATATGAGAAGTTATATTCAACAAGCTTGCGGCACGAATTACTAATCTTGTTAAGAACATTCTTGCCTACATGATAATCTACAACTTCTTTACCAAGCGTATTAAGATCGACTATTACAGATTTCTCTTTAGAGAACTCCTGCATATTAATATTAGATATAAATGCATTGACCAGCTTAAGGTCATCAGTATCCATTGACTTTGGTGGGGTAAGCTTCCCATTATCAACTGTAACCTCTAACAGCTCGTCACCTTCATCATCGGTAATAATCTCTTTTAATAAATTGTTCGATGCAGTCTCCATCATCAGAGTGAAAGAAGATGGGCTGAACAATGGTTTATCAACAAGGTCAACCGGATACATTCTAAGATAAGAATCAATATTACCGGCAAGCTCACTTTCAATATACTTCCATGCACTTATTATCAAGTCATTCTTCAGGGAATTATATATTGAATTATTAGTGAAAGAGTAGAGACCTGGGAAATCAATCAACAGACTTCCGGAATCATTCTTCCATTCATTAGCTGCATCCTTCTTATCCTTGATAATATCATCAAGTTCTTTATCACCATATAGCTTTGCATACTCATCAGGTCTTAAAGATCTGGCAAGTGCAATGAAGCTCGCGAGAGGGTGTTTAGGATCATCAAAGTTCATACTGTCAATATCGTTGTTATATGACTTATACCATCTTGCACGTTTCTGTAAACGTGACTTCTTAATCTTATTAATAATCGGCATTAAATCTTCACGGCTTGTCTTACCTTCAAGATATTCCATGAGAGTTTCATCGATAAGCTCTGCCACATTATCTGCTGGAAAATTCATGAGATTCTTTTTCTTATTAAAGAATTCAAGAATAGCAGGGTTGATATGCTTGGCCAGCTCTTCTATAAATCGCCTAGAATACTGTTCCATATTAACTCCTTCAATTTAAATATAAGTATATTATACGGGCTTTCGACATAAAAAGCAAATGTGAACTGAGTTCAATCTGGAAGCATTTCTTAATTATTTTGGTTTGGTTATGTGTTTATTTTAAGATTGAAGTGGTGGGGTGGTTTTTATTTGTTTAGGTCTAGACATATGTCGTCATAGAGTGTAAAATATCAGTAAACTACTACTCTTTCGAAAGGAATACATATGATTTCAGTTAAATTTGAAGATGAAATATGGATATATTTTCAGACTAATCTAAGTACCAGAACAAGAAAAGAATATTGGAATGTTGTAAGAGATTTTGACAGATTAACAGGTCATGACCCACTTAAGCTTACAAGAAAGGAAGCTTTGAATTATTACAACAAGCTTATAGAAAAAGTTAATGCCAACAAGCTTTCATACAATACTGCTGTCATGCGTCTTTCTGTCATGAAATCAGTATGCACATTTATAGAGACCTATACTGTTAATCATGGTAAGCGTTATGTGAATTATTTTGAAAGCATGTCTCTTCCTGAACAGGATAAAATATTACCTAAAGACGCTATTCCAGATGCCAGAGAAATTGACAATCTGCTCAGTGCAGCACTTGATGCTAATGATAATAAAGCATTTTTAATATTCTCCCTTGTAATTAAGATGGGACTTACTAACCAGGAAATATGCAGTCTTAACAGAGAATTTATCTGTCGTGACAATGAGGGGCATCTGTGCTTTAATATGCCGCCTAAGAATCACATAAGCAGATTTCTTATTATTCCTGATGATCTGGCAGCATTGCTTGATACATATATAGAAGCTGAGAATATACAAAGCGGTGCGATATTTCTGAATATACGAAAGAACCGTATTAAAATGCGTGATACTGAACGATTATTAGCCTCCTATACTGATAAGCTTGTAAAGTCAAGAAAGCTCCGCAGACATTACACAATGCAGACACTTCGTCACGCAGCTATAAGTTATATGTTAATCGGTGGTGCATCCAAAGATGAGGTTGCCGCTTATACAGGAGTTACTGGAAAATGGATGAACAGATATGACCGTATTATTGCTTCAGATGTTATAAATGTAGCTGCTAATTATAATGTTATTAATATTAATCTTTCAGGAATTGACAATAACAGACATGAATAACTATAATTACATTTTGAAATTAACAGACTTAGGAGGGATATTATGATATATAAGCCATATAAACATCTGGTTCAATATTACGAAACAGACCAGATGGGAATTGTACATCATTCTAATTACATAAGATGGTTTGAAGAGGCAAGATCATATCTTCTTGAAGAGAATGGTTTTGGATATAAGAAAATGGAAGAATTAGGCATAATAAGCCCTGTGTTATCAGTTAATGCCAGATATAAGTCAATGACACATTACTATGATACAGTAATTATTAATGTCAAAGTTGTAAAATATAATGGAGTGAAAATTACACTTGAGTATTCAGTGGTCGATGAAAAGACGGGTGAAGTCAGATGTACCGGTGAAAGTGAGCATTGTTTCCTTGATACATCAGGTCGTCCAGTCTCATTAAAGCGTTCACTTCCAGAATTAAATGTCATGTTTATTGAAATGTCTGAGAATGAATAAAATATTTGATAAAATTCAATATAAAACGCAAAAACCGCGGTACAGCATTAAGCTATATCGCGGTTTCATATTTTGATGAATATTCATCTTTTAATGAGCATTAATCAGACATATATTATGATTAGATAAGACTTTCATAAAGCTTTGTAATCTCTTCAACGCTTGTATCTCTTGGGTTACCAGGACGGCATGCATCATCATATGCAGACTGTGCAAGGAATGGAATATCTTCTGGCTTAACAATATCCTTAAGGTCAGCAGGAATACCAACATCAGCAGCAAGTTTCTTAACTGCATCAATTGCTGCCTTTCTGTATTCTTCCTGAGTCATCTTTTCTGTGCCCTCAACACCCATTGCCTTGGCAATATCACGATATTTCTCACCTGTACATGGTGCATTGTATTCCATACCTGTTGGAAGAATAATAGCGTTAGCAACACCATGTGGTGTATCGTAAAGTGCTCCAAGTGGATGTGCCATAGAATGAACAATACCAAGACCTACGTTAGAGAAGCCCATACCTGCTATGTACTGACCTAAAGCCATTCCTTCTCTTCCTTCTGGAGTATTATCAACTGCACCTCTTAAGCTCTTAGCAATAATCTCAATTGCCTTGAGATGGAACATATCAGATAATTCCCATGCACCTGCTGTAATATAACCTTCAATAGCATGTGTAAGTGCATCCATACCTGTTGCAGCAGTAAGTCCCTTAGGCATGCTTGACATCATATCAGGATCAACAACAGCAACTACAGGAATATCATGTGGATCTACACATACCATCTTACGATTCTTCTCAGCATCAGTAATTACATAGTTAATTGTAACCTCCGCTGCTGTACCGGCAGTAGTAGGGACAGCAATGATAGGTACTGCAGGATTCTTAGTATCAGCAACTCCTTCAAGACTTCTTACATCTGCGAACTCAGGATTATTGATTATAATTCCAATTGCCTTGGCTGTATCCATTGAAGAACCACCACCAATAGCTATTAAATAATCAGTTCCAGCATTCTTAAATGCCTCCACACCTGTCTGTACATTCTCAATAGTTGGATTAGGTTTTATATTAGAGTATAATTCATAAGCAAAACCATTCTCCTCAAGAACATTGAGAACCTTAGCTGTTACTCCAAACTTAACAAGATCTGGATCAGAACATACAAATGCTTTCTTGAATCCTCTGGACTTAACTTCTGTAGCGATTTCTTTAATCGCACCTGCTCCATGATAAGAAGTTCCATTCAAAATAAATCTCTGTGCCATAAAAACGCCTCCATAATTATAAAATTGTTCACTTTTAACAAGTTGAGTACATTTTAACACTGTGATAAAAAAATAACAAGCTGGGTTTTATTAAAAAAGTA
>CAVBPJ010000107.1:0-4273 GCA_963597265.1 Evtepia sp.
ACGATGTTGTATAAAAAGAAATGTAATATGATAACAGGAAAAGAGATTATTTTATATGATAAATTAACAACCAGTAATAAACATAAATCACTGGAAGAACGGGCAATGGAATTTAACGGTGAGATGATGCTTGATGGGGAATATGATTGGGGAGAACCAGTTGGAAGAGAAAAAATATAAATACACCCGGTTGTATTTTGCACAGCCGGGTGTATTTTTTACATCGCATCTTCAATACATTTAACAATATAATCAGTGCCAAGTTCAGTATTCAGCGTGATATCAAAGCTGCCAGCAGAACCCCATATACGGTTAGTATAGTAGTGGTAGTTGTCGGCACGACGCTTGTCCTCTTTGCGGATAGCCTGCTCAGCGTCTTTTTCAGAAAGATTAAGTCTTTCCATTACACGCTTTATACGCTGTTCGAGAGGCGCAGCAAAAAATACTTTAAGAACATTTTTATTGTCACGAAGAACATAGTCAGAACATCTTCCGATAATGACACAGTTGCCTTTAGCAGCAAGCTGCTTTATAGCGTGAGATTCGGCTTCAAATATCTTATCTTTAGGAGCTTCCTCATCTCTGTTGCCATACAGGTACATCTGGTTTATGAAATCATACAGAAAACTGTTAGTCATTGATTCTTCTCTCTGACGGATAAAGTCAGAAGTCATGCCGGTAGTTCCGGCAATCATCTTGATAATTTCATTATCGTAGAATTCATATCCAAGCTTTTCGGCAAGAGCCTTTCCTAAGTCATGACCGCCGCAGCCATATTGTCTGCCGATAACGATAACATTTTTGTGGTCTGAAGCTTCGGTGGAAGCAGCAGTTTCAGGTTCAGAAACCACATTTTTATAATCTTCTGGGAACAGATGCGGCTTGATGAATTCAAGCTGTTTTCCAAAAAGTCTGGCAATAAAGCCTACAAGAAGGGCTGCAATTACAGTACCTTCCCTTACACCATTTAACTTTGCTGAGAATACGAAAGAAAGTACACCGGCAATAATTGTCATTGATGAGTCAAATATAATCTTAGTTGATCCGAAATTAGTATTCCATGTCTGTACAATCGCACGCACAAATGATTCGCCCGGAAGCATAACGACATCAGCCAGAACTTCAATATACACACCAAAGCCAAGCACGATACAGCCGATAAGCAGAGCGATTAACTTCATTAAATAATTCTGTGGATGTATCCATACGAGAAGGTACATTGTAAAATCAATGAAATAACCGAATACAATAGAAACCGGAATCTGCAGGATATTTTCCAGCTTGAAATTCTTCCTTAAAATAATAATCTGCAATATTATGAGCAGAAGACTGAATATAATTGTAAAGTTTCCGAGTGTCAGCGGAAAGTTCAGGCTCAGTACATATGGAATCGAAGATATTGGTGATGTACCGAGGCTTGCTTTGGTTACAAGACTGACGCCCAGAGAATTGATAAATAATCCGATTAAAAATAATATGTAGCGTTTTAACTTATTCATTAGCAGACTCCTTAGATGTTAATTCATTTTGTAAATTACGATAGATTTTCTTGTATACAGCCATAAACATATCAAATTCTTCATCTGAAATATTCTGCAACGCATTTTTCTCAATTTCAGTGAACAATTCATCGATTAGCTGCTGCTTTTTTTGGCCTTCCTCCGTCATAAAAATGTGGAAAGACCGCCGGTTGCCATTTAACGTCTGGCGGGTAATCAAGCCCTTTTCTTCCATCTTATTAAGGATGGTTGTAAGAGAACCAGCCTCAAGAAAGCAGGCTTTGGCAATATCCTTCTGGCTGCTTCCGTCATGGTCTTTCAGGTAATCAAGGATTTTAGGCTGACCGATTGTAAGACCGGTGTCCTTTAACTTATCAAGCAGAGCCTTCTGAACAAGCATCTGGTTTGCCATGATAAGGTAGTGCAGAGAATTATCCATAGCATTTCCCCTTCAATATAATAGTTATAATTCAAACTGTTAGAATTATAACTATCTATTCCTATTATGTCAAATGTGGTTATATTGGATACTTTATCTGCAAATGTTGTCAGTTAGATGACAAAACGGTTAAAACATGGAAATATAAAAACTGAAACGGATATATTTTGATTATTTTTAGGTTGACATATGGATGTTTTATTACTATTATTATGTTAACAGATGTTCTTGTTTTTCATAAGGAGGTATTGTTATGACTATTCAGGAGATGAAGGATAAAAAGAAGGAAAAGGGTTATACATATGCTCAGATTGCTGATTTATCAGGTGTGCCATTAGGTACTGTGCAGAAGATTTTTTCTGGGGAGACGGTGAATCCAAGATATGACACTCTTCTGGCGTTAGAGCATTTTTTTGAAGAACCGCTTGAGGTAAGAGAACCTGTATACAATAGATATGAGAGGAATGGAAGTTATACTGTAGACGATTACCGTGCTCTGCCTGATGAACAGAGGGTTGAGCTGATTGATGGATATTTCTATGATATGGCGTCACCAACCTTTGGACATCAGTCAATAGGCGGGGAGATTCATCGTCAGATTGCTAATTTTATTATGGAGAATGGTGGCAGCTGCCGTCCGTTTATTGCACCGGTAGATGTACAGCTTGATTGTGATGAGAAGACTATGGTTCAGCCAGATGTTGGTATTGTATGTGATCCTTCTAAGATTCAGCGTTTTGGTGTATATGGTGCACCGGATTTTCTTGTGGAAGTAATTTCTCCATCTACTAAGAAGAAGGACTACACTTTGAAGTTATCCAAGTATATTGAGGCTGGGGTGCGTGAATACTGGATAGTTGATTACATGCAGGAGAAGGTTCTTGTGTATTTCTTTGAGAGCGATGTATATCCTGTTATTTATGGATTTGACAAGCCGGTTCCGGTGAATATATATGACGGCAGTCTTAAGATAGATTTCACTAATATTGCCAAGTGGATTAAGGAAGGAATGGAATAGGGATAATTATTAACATATTCTAAACAATCGCATATATATATTGTAAATGCTTTGAAATCGTAGTACATTGAACCCTGCGGTTTTAAAGCATTTTTAATATGGGATAAGGGTAGGAATTAGGATATGAATATGAATGATGAGCAGAAAAAGGAGCAGTCTGCATACATAACATACGATAAGCTTTTCTGGCTTTTCTTAATTGGAAGCGTGGCAGGTGTTATTATAGAAGGTGTTTTTACACTGGTAACAAAGGGGCATTGGGAAAGTCATGTTGTTTCGGTTTTCGGAGCATTTAACATTCTTTACGGCTTTGGTGGAGTTCTGTATTATGTCGGAGCAGTCAAGTTAAGGAATAAGCCTTTATATATGCGTGTTCTTGTCATGACACTGGCAGCTACATTTCTTGAGCTTATTAGCGGACTTCTGTTAAGATATGGGCTTGGAATGAGAGCATGGAATTATGAGAACAAGTTTCTTAATTACAAGGGACTGATATGTTTAAGTTTTTCAGCAATGTGGGGAGTAGCCGCATTTGTAATATGTAAGATATATCCATATATGAACAGAATGCTGGATAAAATGCATGGAAAATTCTGGCACGCGGCATGTGCAGTGCTTACGGTTGTTATGGTGATAGATATGTCGCTGACGGCTGTATCTATTGCAAGATGGAGTGGCAGACATTATGGAATAGGTGCTAACTCCAACTTTATGAAGCAGATAGACATAGAAGCGCCAGACGACTGGATGCAGTCGCGGTTTATGGAATGGAGATTCCTGCAATAGGAGAATCATACAGTAGAATATACATAATCAGGGGACGATATTGTGATTACCAGTTAAGAGGGTTGCAGTCATCGTCCCCATTTGTATCTATAACGCTCTGACACTGGCTGATTTTATCAGACAGGCAGGCAATTCTTGCCTGAACAGCCTCAAGTTCGCGTTCAGACTGTTCTCTTAGTTTTATCAAAATGTCTTGTCGTTCTTTAATTGTTGATTTACCTTTCTGGCACAATTCAAAATAATGGCGTATATCAGGAATAGAAAGCCCGCTTGCACGCAGGAATTTCGCAGCCTGAAGCCAGTTTAATGACTCTTCATTAAAAATGCGGTTGCCGTTGTTATCGTGTCTTAAGTTTGGAACAAGTCCCATATCGCAGTAATGGCGAACAGTGTGGACGGTCAGATTCAGTTTCTCACATACATTTTTAATAGTGTAATCCATGATAAATCCTTTCAATACATTTATTATATTAAATATTCATAAATTAATAAAAAACGCCTTGCTCTCGGGTAACCCGAGGGGAATAAGAT
>CAVBPJ010000108.1:0-4170 GCA_963597265.1 Evtepia sp.
GATTTTCGTATGATGTTGTATCCGTCATACAGAAAATCTTACATAAGCTCCTAATGTCATATTGCTCAAACATCTCAATATACACACACTTTGAAATGCAATATTCAATCTTTCCTTCAGAAACATTAAAATAATCATATGTGAGACTACCGTCTTTCACTCGTTTGTCATGATCAGATATGTTCCATTTCCGCGCAATTATATATTTTAATCTACTTTTCTTCTGCCTTAGCTACTTCTTCAATCATTCCCGTAACAACAGAATTTAAGCTTGTTGCATTCTGATTAGTAATAACTGGATTACCTGTCTCTTTTTCTATTCTCATTCTTGCCTCACCAGCTATTTTTCCACCAGTTTTGGCAACATTTCTATTTGCTTCCTATCCAACCTGTGCTAACCACAGTTTAAAAGGCTCTGCTTTCTTTGACGGAATAGATTGAATTATTCGCAATAACTGCTCTGTGTTTGCAACATCCGTTTTATAGCTTTTCCCATCATCTGCCTTTAATTTCAGTTGACTACCCTCTTTTTTTAGGCGCGTTTTTAAGACACTCCAATATTTTGCTCCATGTCTCCTATCTGGCTGATCAGTCAAAACACAAACCACATCAACTATTGAAAAATACCATTCCTCATTTTCTTCATCCCACGCTGTTCTTATTGGCTGATTATCATATAACTGAACTGAATCATTATCCATTAAGTATCCTCTCCCTCTTTAAAAATCCGCGCAAGTTCCTTTTCTATCGTTTTAATATTAATAGGCTTCACAATATGTCCATTCATTCCACATTCCAAAGCCATTCTTCTGTCCTCTTCAAATGCATTTGCTGTCATCGCAATGATTGGAATGTTCGCCTTACGGTTATTCGGCAGTGTACGAATCTCTCTAGTTGCTGTGTATCCGTCCATTCGCGGCATCTGTATATCCATCAGCACCAGATCATACTTATCCTCTGGTGATTCATTTATAATATTAACTGCCTCAATACCATCTTCTGCACAGTCCACACTGAGTCCTGTTTCTTCAAGAAGCTCCTGTGCAATCTCACGATTCAGCGCATTATCCTCTACAAGAAGAACATTCTTACCGCTGAAATCAAATACATTTTCTACGCTTTCATGCTGCGGTACTTCTTTCTGAATCGACCTCGTTAATACGCTTCTTAATTCAGACATAAAGATAGGCTTTGCTACAAATGCAGTCGCGCCGGCTTCTCTTGCTTCCTGTTCAAAAGAGCTCCAGTCATATGCCGTCAACACAATAATCGGTATATCTGCTTTGATTACCTTTCGTATTCTGCGGATTATTTCAATTCCGTTCATATCCGGTATGAGGTAATCCACAATATATACCTTATATTCATTGTTCAATTCCGCTGCGTCCTGCGCACGAAGAACCGCTTCCCTTCCGGTTACTGTCCATTCTGGCTGCATATCAATACTTCTTAACATTTTGCAGACACTACGGCATGTATCAATATCATCATCAACTACAAGCGCTTTCGCTCCCTGCAGTTCAGTAATAGGCTCATATCTGACAGTCTGTTTTGCAAGACGGACAGTAAGTGTAACTGTAAACTTAGAGCCTTTTCCTTCCTCACTTTCTACCGCAATCGTACCGCCCATCATATCAACAATATTTTTCGTAATCGCCATTCCAAGACCTGTTCCCTGAATTCCACTTACCGTAGAAGACTGCTCTCTTGCAAATGTGTCAAACACATGACCTAAGAATTCTGACGACATTCCAATACCATTATCTTTGATTGTAAATTCATAAGTCGTGTATCCTTTTTTCTGGCAGGACTTCTCTTCAAGGCGTATGATAATATCCCCGCCAGATGGTGTAAATTTAATGGCATTACCCACAATATTAATCAATACCTGATTCAGTCTCAGCTTATCTGTTATAACATCCTCATTTTTCACATCCTGAGTGTCAATATAAAGACTAAGCTGCTTGGCATTAACCATCCCCTGAATCATATTTCTCAAATCGTGCAGAAGGTCTGGTATATGTACCGGTTTCTCGTCAAGCTTCACGCTGCCGCTTTCAATACGGCTCATATCCAGTATGTCATTAATAAGGCTTAACAAATGTGTACTCGACATATTAATCTTGGCAAGATAATCCTGTACCTGCTCAGTATGATTGATATGTGTCTGTGCAAGTGCTGTAAATCCGATAATTGCGTTCATAGGAGTACGGATATCATGTGACATACTGTTGAGGAACATAGTCTTTGCTCTGTTCGCCTGCTGTGCCGCTTCAAGTGCAATCGAAAGCTGCTCCTGCTGCTTTCTTAACTCCTCGTCCTTCTGAAGTTCTGCCTCTAATGCTGCTTCTACCTTCTTTTCTTCCTCTTTCAGTTCCTCATTTGCCTGTTCTAATCTTTTATGTGTTGCAATAAGATTCTGACGAATCTCTATTTCGCCTACAAAAAATGCAACTAATGCTGAAAATGTCTGTGCATAAGTCTGCAGCGACAGACCAAAATTCATATATTCATACGCTGTTGCGCCAGTCATCAGAACAAAATAAGACCATCCCAAAAACTTAAGATTCTTGCTTAATTGGTCACGATATTTTATCAGCAGCCATAACACAACTAACAATGCCACTATCGGTGCAAAATGTGTCAGATGATAATACTTTCCTCTGCTATACAGGTTACTGCTGTCAAATGAATAGAACCATCCAAAATATAGGTTCAAAGTAAGTGCAGCTATTACAATACATTCCAAAGCCCAATAAGCCTTTAACACAATACCCGGCTTCTCATCTTCGCCTTTGACCAGATTCCATAAAAAGACTGAGAAAATAAGTGAAACAAGATCATTGGCAACAAATGTTGCATAGTTACTGAATCTTGTAATAATTCCAAAAAAAATCCCCGGCAGCCCGTCAAATGCCCATGATACAGCATCACTTCCAAGCCTGATAATACAGACTATCATAAGAATTTTTGTTACTTTTTTCTGTTTGAGTTCACTCCTGAATAACCACATTATTACACCGAATATCAGCGTTACCCATATCTCACTTGCTGCAATCTGCACACTTTGCATATTTTTTCTCCCTTACCTGTTTATACATAAACCAAAAAACAGAGAATAGTTCTTCTTTCATCTTCGAACTATTCCCTGTTATTCGGATTATTCTGAACATGACATTATTATAAATATTATGATATTAGTATATCACAGCATATGAGAAATGTCTTTTAAATTATTCCATCAATTCAAATGTTACATCAGTATCGACTGTTGTCTTAACCTACCACCGCTTCTACAGGCAGATTTCTTCAACAAGCGCAAGCCACTCTTTTGTATGAAGTCCAAAGAATTCCTCATGCCTCATATCATGCTCATGTATAACCGGATTTTTGAAATATTTATTATATCTTTCCAGATATTTCTCACCCATTTTCTTGGCATAAAATATGTGAATCTGAGTTTCACCATTGTCAATCTGCGTAGGAAGCGGGGTAATCAAATCTGATTTAAACTGATTTTTCAGACTTTCCTTCGTGATAAAACTCATGTCATATTTATCTCTTCCAGTCATTGCCACAAATGTACGATTATATGGGTCTTGGCTATCCATCTGACTTCTGAATCGTTTCTGCATAAGTTTAGACTTGTACTGTCCTGTATGGATAAAGTTATATGTCACTTTCACCATCAATGCAGTCATTATAGAAGCCTTTACTCTGCCCGCCTGATCCATGTCGGAACTACCTATGATTCCATACTGCATATGTATATTATGTCTTGCCGTCAGGTGCGCAACAAATGTACCGCCTAACGAGCAGCCATAAGCCGCACATATCCTGCCATCATAATTATCCTTTATATACTGCTCAATCTTATCAAGCTCGTCTTCCACATTTGTATAACTCTCTGTGTCGTTATCATCAAATCCAGTGTAGGCAACTACCGCCACAAGGAATTTCTTGGATAATTCATCTATAACAATTCCAAAATTCCCTTTCCAGTAACACATTGTTCCCGGAAACAGCATAATAACTGGATTCTTCCTGTCTCCAAATTCGTGAATAGTCATTTTGATTTCCCCCTTCTATCTAATTTTTATGTAGTTTTACATATTTATTTAATGCAGCTTTCCTATAAATTCATAAAAGCATTTTTCCTTATAGGTATAT
>CAVBPJ010000109.1:0-3177 GCA_963597265.1 Evtepia sp.
TTAAAAACCGTCTCATTGCTATCTAATAACATTTCTAATAACGGTAAATAATCAATTCTTTCTTTTATTCTCTCATAAAAATCTGATGACTCAACCCGATTAGTAGTAATATCTCCCCTTAATATTTTATCAAAAATCTTCTCTCTATCCCTATTCAATTCCGGTCTGTCTATGAGATATTGCAATCCCATTAAATGAAAGCAATCCTTTTTATCGAAAGTAATTCTAAGTGTTACTGCAACGCCTTTCCTCCCTAACACAATTTCATACTGTGTATTTAAAAGCGAAAGAAATGCATTCACACAATCTTTAATATTTCGCAAAAACTCCAATCCCCCTATACATTTAAAAAGGCTCTGCCTCACATCAGCAGAGCCCCTGACATTTTCCTTCAAAACCTATGGTTTCTAGCCAGATTGTGGTAAATGTCAAACCCGTATAAAGCTCATAAGGCACTGCTCTCTGGCACAACACCTTACTTCTTAGCTTGGCAGGTACTCAAGTTACCTGTCTTTAATATTATATTACCTATCTTCAAGAAATATGTCAATTACAAATATTTTATTTTACTAAAAATTTATAATTTGTATTTTAAAAATCAAAATCCCATCTTCTTAAGCCCCGAAACAACCTGCACATAAAATTCCCTAACATCAAATCCTTTAATGTTCTCCCTGTTAAGATCTATCATATCACCATGCGATATGCCTCTTTTGCCGCTGACTGTAAGAAACTGATAGTTCTGCCCCCATCTGAAGGATTCTTCCCCAACAAGTCCGTCATTAGGTCCGTCAAAATATTTCACCAGAGGATATGTAAAATTAAGTGGAAATCTTCCCGAAGCAGGATGATTTAGTTTAGAACCGACTGACTGATAATAAATGTCGGGATTATCCTTTACTTCATTGTTGAATTCACTGCATTTTTCTGATGTAAGATCATATACAGCAGCAAGAAAATCAGGGTTAATGTCTCCAAGCTTGGCTGCGCCTGCATTATATGTATTGGCAACCATCTGCTGCTGTTTTTCAGGAATTTTGCCAAGAAGGTAATCAGCGAACTGACATCCCCTGTGTGGTGTATTTATTGTTGTAAGAGAAGCAACATAAGGCGCAATATCTGTAAGCGCTATCGCTGCCCTCATATCCAGTCCGCCTTTTGAATGGGCAATTACATTTACTTTCTCACAGCCTGTCTCTCTGACAATCTGATGAATCCTTTCTGCCAGTTCTTTAGCACTGTCACGCACAGCAGCTGCACTATTATGATTTCCATAGTAAATCACTGCACCATTAGCCTGAAGCTCCGCCGGTATTCTTCCCCAGTAATTAAGATGTTCAAAATCCCTGAAAAATACACCATGTACCATAAGAACAGGATATTTTGTACTGCATATCTGCTGTTCTTTGCGCTGTAGATTTCTCTTAGCTCGCATCTTCTCCATGCGGACTTCCTCGCCAACTGTCTTTATAATAATATGAAGCATGACAAGATGTGCAACCGGTATCCAGCCACACACTATTCCAAGCACTCTCCACCTGATTCCAAGCTGTTCTGAGGTAACATACACTGCTATAATTCCTATCCAGAATATAATGCTCTCGACAAGAATCACTATCCCTGCCCGGATAAGCCAGTAAAACGGTGCATTTACTATTCCTGCCGGACCGTCAAACCATTTTGCATAACAGCCTGTGAAACCTAATATCAGATATATTGATAATATTACTGTCGTCCAACAGAATATTTTCAGCATAATTCTGCCGAAGTTACATACTTTAAATCTCCCCATAATTAATCTCCCCTATCGTATACATTTATACAAATATTATAGCAAATTCTATGATGCATGTCTCATTAATCAGGAAAAGCTGCCATTCAACAATGAATGACAGCCTTTAAAACATTTGTTATTCCCATACTTCTTCAGCTATTTCCTTAACTAATGCAAGCTTTGCCCACTGCTGTTCTTCTGTAAGCTTGTTTCCAATCTCACATGAAGCAAATCCACACTGTGGACTTAGGCATAATCTATCAAGAGGAATATATCTTGATGCATCATGAATTCTTGCAATAACATCTTCCTTATTCTCAAGCTCCGGACTCTTAGTTGTAATAAGTCCAAGCACAACCTTTTTATCTGGTGAAACCTTTGCAAGTGGAAGGAATCCGCCTGATCTTTCATCATCATATTCAAGAAGAAGTGCATCAACATTTTCCTGTGCAAATACATAATCTGCAACAGAATCATATGGACCACTTGTAAAATATGTAGAATGATAATTTCCTCTGCAAATGTGTGAAGTAATAACCATGTCTTCTGGTCTTCCCTCTAATGCAAGGTTATTAACCTTAAGAAGCTGTGCCTTTACTTCTTCAATATCTAGTCCAAGAGACTTATAGCGCTGCTTTGCAGCCTCACCTACTATTGCACCCCATGTGCAGTCATCTAACTGAAGATTACGGCAGCCGGCAGCATAAAACTGTTTAATTACATCCTGATATGCTAATCCGATATCCTGAATTAATTCATCATCACTGGCATAAAACTTTCTTGTCTGCTCAATATTCTGAGGTACTATCATCTGCTGATACATCTGTGCTGGTGCCGGGATTGTATATTTGGCAACTGTATTGTCATCTTCAAACTGCTTTAAGAACTTGAAATATTCTACAAATGGGTGTGCCTTAGCCTTTACTTTACCAACAAGGTAAGTTGCTTCAAGGTCAGCAACCTCTCCATTAAACTGTACTCCGCCGCCTTCTTTCTCATGCGCAACGCCTTCAAATCCCCACATGAAATCGAGATGCCAGAACTTTCTTCTGAACTCTCCATCAGTTATAGCATGATAACCTGCTGCCTTCTGCTTTGCAACAACATCACGGACACAATCATCAGTAATCTGATTAAGCTCGTCCTGTGTAATCTTTCCTTCTTCAAAATTCTTCTTAGCTTCCTTTAACTTCTCTGGTCTTAAGAAACTTCCTACAAAATCATAACGAAATGGTGTCTTTAATGTACTCATCTTCCGATAACCTCCCTGATAAAATATACAAGCAACATACTGTTGTTGTATGTTATGTTATCAGTTCGTTATTGGTCTGTATAATACATAAAATGTTGTGTTGGGTATAGTTTCAGGCTATGGCTGTTTCATTATACAAATATATAAAAAC
>CAVBPJ010000110.1:0-2976 GCA_963597265.1 Evtepia sp.
GAACTTAATAATAATTTATCTATCCTTAGAGATGAACATGAAGTTTTAATAAAAAAGATAGAAGAACTGGATAATATCTTAAAGGCTGATAAAGAAAGTAATACACCAAAATCTGTAGATGCAGATGAAAGTACAGAGGACGATGTTTCACGTGAAACAATGAACTTAGATGATTCAGATAATGAGTTGATAGAACGGATAACATCTCTAATTAATAAACAGAAATTTATTGCACAGATTATAGATAAAGATATTACAAGATCTAAGATAGAAATTAATAATACAATCACAATGATGGAAAATTTAATTGAGGATATAAAGAAAGATATATAAAGATAATCATGATATATAAAAGTATCTGGGGTAAATATGTATAATTGAGGAGGTAGATATGGCAGTTAATATTTTATTAGCTGATGACCATAGAATGGTAAGAGAAGGAATAAGATATCTGTTAGAGACTGTTTCAGAAATTAATATTGTTGCCGAAGCAGGAGATGGATATGAATGTATAAACATGGTGAATAAAACAAAACCTAATATAGTTTTGTTAGATATTGATATGCCTAATATGAATGGGATAGATGCACTAAGAATTATTAAAGAACAGAAAATGATCTGTAAAGTTATAATGTTAACCAGACATAACGAGATAGATTATCTTATGAAAGCATTAGAGATTGGATGCGATGGATACATATTGAAAGAATCAAGCTTTGATACATTAAAAAAGGCAATTTTTAAGGTGTATTCAGGGGATAAATATATTGAGCCTAATATGATGCCATTACTTAATGCCAATATGCAGGAAAAGAGTAATGTTAAAAAGAAAATATCAGAATTAACAAGAAGAGAAATAGATGTTCTTAAGATGATAGCATCTGGCTCATTTAATAAAGAAATTGCTTCAACATTAAATATAAGTGAGAGAACAGTAAAAAATCATGTTTCTAATATATTTAAGAAAATTGAAGTGTCTGATAGAACACAGGCAGCGGTATTTGCTATCAAGAATGGCATTATATCTATTAAGTAATTACAATTTAATATGATTTATAACAAACAGACATATTTCATTGTTTATGTTAAACATAATAACGAGATATGTCTGTTTTTATGTATGTTTCACGTGAAACATATATAAAAAATGTAAATTAGTAGCACACATTTATATAATATGTGATATAATAAAAAAGTGATGAATTTAATTCATCTATAACTATTATGATATGATAGTGTTTCACGTGAAACATTATATTATATGGAAGAAGAGGGTAATGTGGGAAGAATAATAGCAATAGCAAATCAGAAAGGCGGAGTTGGTAAAACAACTACTGCAATTAATCTTGCTGCATGTCTGGCAGAAGCAGGACAAAAGGTACTGATTATTGATATAGATCCACAGGGAAATACTACAAGTGGATTTGGATTGTCTAAAACAGACATTGAGAATACTGTTTATGAAGTATTATTAAGAGAATGTGATATTAAAGATGCAATTCAAGAGCAGGTTATAGATAATCTTGATATTTTACCATCAAATGTTAATCTTGCAGGTGCAGAGATTGATTTAATTGATGTTGAAAACAGAGAATATACTTTAAAAGAAAGTATAGCAGAAGTAAGGGACAGATATGAATATATAATTCTTGACTGTCCACCATCATTAAGTATGCTTACAGTTAATGCAATGACAGCAGCGGATACTGTATTAGTTCCAATTCAGTGTGAATATTATGCACTGGAAGGATTAACACAGCTTATACATACAATTAATCTTGTTAAGAAGAAACTTAATCCAGACCTTGAGATGGAAGGTGTTGTATTCACTATGTATGATTCAAGAACTAATCTTTCATTACAGGTTGTTGAAAATGTTAAGGATAATCTTAAACAGAATATATATAAGACAATAATACCAAGAAATATCCGTCTGGCAGAGGCACCAAGCCACGGACTTCCAATTAATCTGTATGATCCGAAATCTACAGGTGCAGAAAGCTACAGATTATTAGCAGAAGAAGTAATGGGAAGAGAAGAATAAATATAATGGAGGATTGTAAGTAGTATGCCAACAAAGAGTACTAAAACAAGTAAATCAAGAGGATTGGGAAAAGGCATTGGTAATCTGTTTCAGGAAGAAGATACTAATGATAAGAATGTAGTAGTAAAAGAAGTAGTAAAAGAGGTTGTTAAGGAAGTTCCTGTTCCGGCAGAAACCAAACTTAAGATTTCACAGATTGAGCCTAATAAGAATCAGCCAAGAAAAGCATTTGATGAGGATGCACTTATAGAGCTTTCAGAGTCAATAAAGCAGTATGGTGTATTACAGCCACTTCTTGTTCAGAAGATGGATAAGAATTACCAGATTATAGCTGGTGAAAGAAGATTCAGAGCTGCAAGACTTGCAGGTGTTAAAGAGGTACCTGTAATAATTAAAGATTATTCTTCACAGGAGGTTATGGAAATTGCTCTTATTGAGAATATTCAGAGAGAGGATCTTAACCCAATTGAAGAAGCGCTTGCTTATCAGCAGCTTATTAAAGATTACAGATTAAAGCAGGATGAAGTTGCTGAAAAGGTAGCAAAGTCAAGAACTGCAATTACTAACTCATTAAGATTATTAAAGCTTGATGAGAGAGTTCAGGAAATGGTAATCGAAGGTAAATTAAGCAGTGGTCATGCAAGAGCAATTATCAGTATTGAAGATAAAGAAAAACAGTACATGGTTGCACAGAAGATATTTGATGAAAAGCTTAATGTGCGTGATGTTGAAAAACTTGTTAAGAATATTGATAAATTAGATAAACCTGTGGAAAAGACAAAGCCAGAAAATGATTTTGTTTACAGAGACTTTGAAGAAAAATTAAAGAAAATCATGGGTACACAGGTTGTTATTAAAAACAAGAATAATAACAAAGGTAAGATTGAAATTCAGTATTATTCACAGGCAGAGCTTGAAAGAATATATGATAT
>CAVBPJ010000111.1:0-2849 GCA_963597265.1 Evtepia sp.
AACTTGATAAGCGCATTCTGAAGTCCCGGATTAGTTACAAAGTCTTCTCTGATATACTTGTCATATGCTCCAATCTCTTCTCTTGAAACAATAAGTTCATTGTCCTTACCATCAGTAAATCTTATATTCTTGCAGCCATTACGATACAAATGTGCCACCTCATACTGCATTGAATCTTTATCCTCAATACCATATGATATATCATATCCGTATTTAGTAAGCTGTTCTTCTACTTTAGCGTGGTTAGTATAATCATATAATATCACTATATCATCATCTACCATGTATGGATAACCTGTGCTGTCACAGTATATTGTCCACAAATGGTCAGCATTGAGAAGCTTATTTATAATAATCTTTCTGTATACTTTGTTTATTTCATTAAAGTATCCCTCATCATTGACATTATTCTTCTCCTGTGCCTTCTTGATAAGTTCAGGAATCACCTTTGTAAGAACTTCTACTCCATCTGTAAGTGAAAGTCCTGTTACATATGCAATTCCTCTGTCTTCGTCCTTAAAAATGTGTCTTATTACGTCCTGCGCTTTAATTGAATCCATTATATTCTCCTCCTGGTAAAAGCATTTTTATATGTGTCGGAATCACTGTTATTCTCTAACAATAATGCCAGCATAATTCTTGCCTTAGTTGGTGACAGGTCTGTGTAATAAATATTATCTCCATAGCCTGTAAAGTCACCATTCATATATATTTCTTCACTGCATGATACAACGACAGTTCCTATATTCTTTCCTGATACCACCTCTGATACTTCTTCAGAAAGTTCTCCATCATCAGAAGAAGAAACAATTACCGTGGCATCATTAAGATACATATTCTTATATAATGCATCAGTATCTATTCCAGCATAATCATAGACGATATCTATACTGTCCAGTCTGTTGATATCAGTAATGTCAAACATCATATCATCATTAACGTTAATAATAAATCCTTCTGGTAACTTGTTATCGGCATTATCTGTCTTATTGATTTCTTTATCAATATAATTCTCTGCCTGTGTCACCTTATCATCAGGATTGCCATTGTTGTAATCATACGGTATTATCACAAGAGGTTTATCATCCTTAATTGTAAGCGACAGAAAATATCTTACATCTTCTGAATATTTCTTATTGATGACAAGAACAACTCCTTTAACATCATTATTATTCATATCTGAATTAATGTCTTTAGCAATTGCCAGTATTCCATCAAGGGAATAATCTGTAATATCTTCTGTTCCATATACCCGTATACCAGAATCACTGTTACTGTTGTCTTCTTTAATATCGTCTGCAGATTCTGACGTTGTCTCATTATCTTCAGATGAACTATCCTGTTTAGTTTCTTCCTGTGAAAGAATGTACTTCATTGGATTCTTCACCATGGTACTGCAGCCAGTAAGCGTCAGAACTGACATAAACATGACCATTCCGGTTATACAATATTTCTTATTAATCATACATAAAACCTCTTGTTAAACTCTGCTGTCTATCTTACTTATCAGATTATAGTAAGTATTCCAAGTGATTTAAGAAGAAGAAGGAATAAAAGAATTGGAGCAATCCACTTTACCATAACTGTATAAAGCCCTTTTCTTCCCATCTTGGTTCCTGTCTTTTCTACTTCATCTATAACAGTCTTAGGCTTAAGTATCCATCCTATAAGGATACATGTTCCTATAGAAACGATTGGCATAAGTACATTGTTACTGATGTAATCCATAATATCAAGCACCTGTGCATGTACTCCATTAGGAAGCTTAATATCAAAGAATAACTTGTTGTATCCTAAGCATACAATAACCGCTGCAATAATACCAATTACTGTTTCTATTGCTGTGGCTTTATTTCTGCTTATCTTGAATTCATCCATAAAGCTTGAAACAATAGCTTCCATAATTGAAACGGCACTTGTAAGCGCTGCAAAGAATACCATTGCAAAGAATATTGTACCAATCACATTGCCTGCAAATCCCATAGAATCAAATACCTTAGGAAGTGAAACAAACATAAGGCTTGGACCTGATGCTGTCATTCCATCTCTTCCCATGAATACGAATACAGCAGGAATAATCATTACACCTGCAAGGAAAGCAACGATTGTATCAAATATCTCAATCTGGTTAATTGACTTTCCAAGATTAGCGTCATCACTTACATATGAACCATATGCAATCATAATACCCATGGCAACACTTAAGCTGTAGAAAAGCTGTCCCATTGCGTCCATAAGAACTGTACAGAACTGCTTTACAGTAATTCCCTTCATATTAGGAATTACATAAGCGCCTAATCCCTGTAAACCTGTTCTTGTAGTTCCATCAATATCTGTATAAGAAATTGTAAGTGAATATACTGATATTCCAAGTACAAGCACAATAAGCAATGGCATGATAATCTTAGATGATGATTCAATACCATTGTTAACGCCACGGAATATAATAAATGCAACAATTATTGTAAATACAAGCATCATTATGATTGGCTCTGCAGTCTGACCGATAAATCCTGAAAAATATCCATCCTGTGCTGCTGCATGACCGTTACCTGTGATGTAGACAAGAAGATACTTAAGTACCCATCCACCGATTGTTACATAGTATGGGAAAATCATTACAGGTACAATACATGCAATAATACCCAATGGCTTCCACTTACTTTTTAACTTGCTGTAAGCTGTAAGCGGACTCTGCTTGGTCTTACGACCGATAGCAATTTCTGTTGTGAGTAGTGTAAAACCAAATGTTAATGCTAAAACAATGTATATAACAAGGAATAATCCTCCTCCATCTTTAGCTGCCAAGTAAGGAAATCTCCATATGTTACCAAGTCCTACAGCACTAC
>CAVBPJ010000112.1:0-2561 GCA_963597265.1 Evtepia sp.
TGGCAGTTTCGTGCAGTTATATTATGGATGTCTTATGTGTCTTTGTGTGTGGATTAGGAGTGACTAATTATTGGTTTACTTTATTATAAAAGGTTGATATAATTTGATTATAAAAATTATGGAGGTACGTTAATGAAACAGTTGAATGAAAAAGTTGCTATTGTAACAGGTGCAGGTCAGGGAATTGGTAAAGGAATCGCCCTTTGTCTTGCTAAAAGAGGGGTAAAGGTTATCGCAACAGGACGTCGTGTGGAGCCAATTGAGCAGACAATTGCTGAGATTAAGGAATTAGGCGGAGAAGGCTTCGCTATGACATGTGATTCAGCAGACAGAGCAAGAGTTGAAGAAGTTGTCAAGGCTGCAGCTGAAAAGTATGGAACAGTTGATGTTGTAGTTAATAACGCACAGGCTATCGTTCCTTCTGCTCCAGTTGAAGAAACTTCTTATGATAATATGCTTAAAGCATGGCAGAGTGGTGTAATCGGCTCTCTTAACTATATGCAGGCTGCATTCCCTTATATGAAGGAGCAGCATGAAGGAAGAATTATTAACTTTGCTTCTGCAACAGGTATGTTTGGTATTGCAGGACAGTTAGCTTACGGTTCTAATAAAGAAGCATTAAGAGGTATGACTAAGATTGCAGCTAAGGAATGGGGACAGTATGGTATCTGTGTTAATATCGTTCTTCCAGGTGCTGAATCACCAGCAGCCAAGGCATGGGCAGAGAAGTTCCCAGAAGAGTATGCTAAGCAGGTTAACCTTAATCCTATGAAGCGTTTTGGTGATCCTGAAGCAGATATCGCTCCTGTTATTGCATTCTTAGCAGGTCCGGATTCATGCTATTTCTCAGGTCAGAGTGTAATTGTTGATGGTGCTAATTCTATTATGCCATAATGTTTGCTTTTTGGCGGTTGATGGAATATAATATACACATCAATAATAATCGTGTATGAGAGGTTTATGTTATGGATAATAAGAGAATTGTAGTTGCCTTAGGAAGAAATGCATTTGGAGAGACATTTCCAGAGCAGCAGCAGAATGTTAAGAAAGCAGCAGTGGCAATAGCTGACCTTGTAGAAGCTAAGTATCAGGTTGTTATTACACATAGTAACGGACCACAGGTTGGTATGATTCAGACAGCAATGACTGAGTTTGCAAGACTTGAGCCTGATGACAGAACAGTTGCTCCTATGTCTGTATGTGGAGCCATGAGTGAAGGTTATATTGGATATGATCTTCAGAATGCTATAAGAGAAGAACTTATTAACAGAGGTATATATAAGACAGTTTCAACTATTATTACTCAGGTAAGAGTTGATCCTTTTGATATTGCTTTCAGTGAACCATCTAAGGTTATCGGAAGATACATGTCTAAAGAAGAAGCTGATGCAGAAGAAGAGAAGGGCAATTATGTAGTTGAAGAAGAACCAGGTAAGTTCAGAAGAATAATTGCTTCACCTATGCCAATCGATATATATGAGATTGATGCTGTTAAGGCATTACTTGATGCAGATCAGGTAGTTATCGCAGCAGGTGGTGGCGGAATCCCGGTATTACAGCAGGGTTCACACCTTAAGGGCGCAAGTGCTATTATTGAGAAGGATTATACAGCCGCTAAGTTAGCAGAACTTGTCGGAGCAGGAACATTACTTTTCCTCACAGCATATGACAAGCTTACTATTGGAAAGGGAACACCAGAGGAGAAGGTATTTGATACAGTTTCTGCATCAGATCTTCACCAGTATATTAAAGAAGGTCATTTCCCAGCAGTTACAACTTTCCCTAAGGTTGACGCATCTATCAGATTCGTAACAGCAGATAAGGAAAGAAAGGCTGTTATAGCTAATCTTGAGAAGGCTAAGGAAGGTCTTGCAGGAAAGACAGGAACAACAATAACAGCATAGTAGTTACATAATAGTTGAATCAGATTATGAAGGACAGGTACGATGTGCCTGTCCTTTTTGCTATACATTTTTTCATTCATGTACTTAAAAATGTGAAAAAACATTATGAATATGACGGGTAAATGACGGATTACGACGAAATAACTACAGAATAAGACATTAGCAACACAAGCAGTTATAAAGATGATATAATCATCAGGTCGGAAGAATAATCACGATTGGGGGAAGATTGCTGGTATTTAACATGTTTTGCAGGGAGAATGTAATGTGCGTATGTTTTGAGAGAAATTTTCTTGCAATGGGCAATTCATTGGAGGATTTCTGGAGTATTAACAAAAAGTACATGCATGGATTTTCAAGAGAGGAGGATGAAGAATTCATAAGACAATATAAAAAAGTTCTTATCGTTATGTCAAAAGATTTTTTAACAGATCTTAAGTCACTATATTATATGGATGTGTTAAGAAGTCTTAAGAATAAGGGGATAATCAGTGTAATGGCAATGATTGATAATGATGTTGTTCTGCCGGAAAGATATAGCTGGATTAACGATGAGGATGTGGGCAGAATTGCTTTTTATTAATATTTGCTTGCATTTATGGGCGGGAATCTCTATAATCAACTTTGTATGATTATTTTTATAATAGAGTATTAACT
>CAVBPJ010000113.1:0-2115 GCA_963597265.1 Evtepia sp.
GTATGAATGTAGAAATATGTATTCTTATTAGAAAATAGCGAAATAAGTCAAATTAGAGGTTTTCTATCAAATCAACCAGTCTGTCTTTCAATATTTCAACACGAATCTTTAATTCGGCATCATTTTTAATGATAGCTTTGTTATTCTTAAGAACATCGAAGTTATTTTCAAGTAAGTTGAGTGACTGCTCTAATTTAGCAATGGAATTGATTCGCTTAAGTTCTGAATCAGATATTGATGTCTGGCGCTGTTCTTTTTCTTTCTGCTGCTGCTTCAGCTTTTCAACCTGTGCTTCCATCTTAGCCTTTTCGCGTTCAGCTTTTTCTTTTGCCTGTATTGCAAATTTCACCATATCATCTTTATTAGGTTCTGGATTGGTTGATGAATTCTCATTGCTTTGAATACTATTAATCTTCTGCTCCAGCAATTCAATTGTATGCTGCTTATCTTCTATCTCTTTAGTTGCTGTATCAAGCTGTTTCTTATACTCTCTTGCCTCATCAGCTCTTTCTTCGGATAATTTTTTGATAGATTGGAACTCAGCATTCTCAATTGTTCCGTTCTTCTGGATGATTGAGAGAATTGTTTTCTGGGCATCTTCATCAAGTTTACCGAATTTATCAGCCTGATTAAGATCAATTCCATTAGAGTTAAGCAGTTCTGATAATTCAGGGATAAGCTTTTCGGCTGTAGTGTATTTTCTTGCCTGACGCTCAGATATATTAAGCTGGTTAGCAATCTCTGCGTGGATATTCTTAATTTCTCCCTTGAGTTTCTTAGCTTCGTAAAGCTCGAGAAGACGGCTTACTTCCCATCTTTTTACTTCCATACTTGATTCTCTTACATCATGGTTGGCTGATATAAGCATTATCTCTTCATCTATTGCTGATATGTCGGATTTTTCTATCTTGCAAGGAATTCCTGCAGGAAAATTATTGCGGTATTCTTTATCTGTCATCTGACATATAGCGTGATATCTACGTTCACCTGATATAAGACGGTAAAGATCTGTTTCGGCATCGTATAATACAGAAAGGTTATGGCGCAGACCGTTGACAAGAATACTTTCCTTGAGTGCTTCTATTCCATCCTGTGAATACTGTTCATTCTTAGGGTTAGGAATGATTTTATCTTTAGGAATATATTTGAAATTGTATTGTGTCTTAGCCTGTATTTCTCTGAGCTTTTCGCCGCCATCGTTATTAAGTACACCAGATTTAGTTGTTCCAGCGCTAAAATTCTTCTTAGCCATTACTACTTCTCTCCTTTCAGATATCTAGCAAGTTTACGATAATGTGCAGTATCCATAAGTCCAAGATAATTGACAAGTTCAACATAGTCGAGGGCTGCAGGACACTTCTTATCATATGTTAATAATGGTTCAAATGTTGTGTTAGATTCATTAACTGCAATACAGTTCCTGATTGATATAGGTAAGAATCTGTCACCGAACATATTTTCATAACTTTCGTACATCTGTCTGAAAAGTGTTGTTCTTCCGGCTACTCTTGTCATAAAGATACCAGCAAATTCAATGCTTAGAGCGTATTTATCATTAAGTTCTTCTATGGTATCAAAAAGTGACATAAGTCCGTCATATGAGAAATTATCTACACATATAGGTGTGATAATCTTGTCGCTGGCGCACATTGCACATGATGTAAGGTAAGATTTGAATGGTGAATTATCAATAATTATGTAATCAAATTCATCTTTAATAAGACCAAGATTATTACGGAGATACAATTCAACATTAATCTCCTTCATCTTGTCATATATCTTATAGATCAGACTGTTGAGTTCTCTTGAAGCTGTAAGTATAGATATGTTTTTATATTCTGTTTCAGTGATGAAATTCATTACGTCATCTTTATTCTTCAACTTAGTACAAAACAAATGTTCATAATCTATATCAGGGTTAGCCTCAGCCTGACCATACATTTTCGTTGTATTCATCTGTGGATCAAGGTCAATAAGAAGTATCTTATATTCTGAAATAGCAAGAATCTGAGCAATTGTAATTGCAGATGTTGACTTACCTACCCCACCCTTTTCGTTAATTAAACTAATTACTTCTGCCATGGTATTTCCTTTCTTGTAATGATTTAATTTAAT